>CAYZNC010000007.1:0-48239 GCA_964478555.1 uncultured Bacteroidales bacterium
TACCTCTTGTTTGAGCAGCCGAGTCTAAGTATGAAATTAAAATATTATTCATAAGAATTTGCTGAACACTTACGAAAAGCTTTTGCTTCTTTGCGGGCTCCTTTTTTTTTGCAGTTGATTGAGATTTACCGGAGGTTAATATTTGTATCCTGCTGTTTTCGATATTTATCAGCGGAGATGCAAAACGCATTTCATTCATATTGGTTTCCGAAAGGTTAAGGTCAAGGCTTCCTATTGTAAAGGTCATCAGCGATCCATCAGGGATATTGTGAAAATTAAAATAAACCTGTTCAAAGATGATTTTTCGTACATCAATTCGCCATGCAGATTTGTCCGGTGTCGGCTGCCTACTAGTATCTGAAAACGCCTTCAATATAAAATCAATGTTTGTGGCACCGGATGAATCTCTTTCCACGTAATTCCCATGAGCTCCCGATAAGGTCACTGAGGTGATAATAATGTGTTTCTTAAAGAGCGCAAAAGGATTTGCGCCAACCGCAAGTTTATTGAACATTAAGAGGGTATCCTTTTGCTGATCAGCTATAAAAAAATGATTAATGACCAAATTCCCCTTGAAATTCAACTTAATATTTCCTATTTCAACGGGTGTATGAAGTTTTCCGGAAAGAAAAGTAATTGCCTTTTTACGAAGTATATTTTGTACCGGAGGAGTTTGTATCAGGATTATCAATAATAAAATTAGGATTAAGAAGCCCGCAATAATACCTGTCAAAGTTTTAAGTAATACTTTTAAAATTATGATATATAGCGACTTTGTCAGAGTAATCCTGGAGTTCATAATCTACTACATTGCTATTGAAGACAAGATCGAAAGGTACTCATTTTTAAGAAATATGACACCGTTAATTTCTATCTAATTTATTATTATTGATATCGATAGATCGCTTCGCCTGTTCATCTGTTTCTTTACGTACGCTTAATTCTTGTTTTCGCATCATCCAACTAAACTTTATTATCATGCAACTATTTCCAATCCTTGAAAATTTATCTCGTTACATGATTCAATGATTCAACTTTTGCCAAGGTTAGCAATGTCCGTTCTTGGCGGCTGTGGTGTATGTTCTTCCAGAGGGTTTTCAGTTTCAATGAATTGTTGTCTTTTGGATGGTTCTTCATCATAAAATCGTTCCAGCACCGCAAATGATTCGCTATTGGAATTTTTTGTATCACAACAAACAAATCCCTTAATTTCCCAACCATCGTTCACCATTTTTTCCAAATGTTCTTTCAAAACTTGAGGATTGGAAGCAGATACAACTTCAATTTTCTTTGCCATATTTATAATTTTAAAATAGTTTTATATTTTTATTTTTGAAATAAAACCTAAACAAGCTCATTTTTGGAATGAAATTATTGAAAGGCGTACTGTTTGTTATCATTTTGTGTCATACTTGTTTTTTTTCTTTTTTATCATATTTATAAATTCTTTCAGTGTTCCCGAATTTTGAATAAAAACCTGACAATTCTTAATGTTTCTTTTTTCAATGTTTACAATTAGCTGTCCCTCCAGCTTATAAGGTATATTTTTCCCGTCTTTTATCAGTAAAGAAACCGTTTTTAGTACTTCCTTAAAGGATATTTGCAGGGGTAAAATAACCGTTATTTTATTATTTGCAGCAATGTTCAAAGGCCCTTCTTTTGTGCCGTCTATCCACTGGTTGCCTCCAAATGCTATGCGATAATTTATATTTTTTGCAGTTATATCAAAAGCATTTTTGTTAGTGATAACCGTATGCAGCAATAATTTCGCATGTCTGAGGTCTAATGAATCCGTTTCCGCACGTTCTATTTTTAATTCCAAAGGATGTATTAATGGCAATACTCTTTTTACATTTAAATTTAATTTTTTCCCAAAAGTGAAATTTGTGTAAAAATTAGCATTGAGTTCATATTCTACACTGTCTAACTCTTGTCTTTCTGAAGATTTAGCTGTTGTCCTTAGTTTATGTAAAAAAATAACCAAAGGTAAAGTAATCGATTTGCTGCTGCTTCGGTTTACGATGAAGGATTTAAGATAATGGCTTTTAGCAATCTTTTCACCAGCCATGTATACGCTATAACCCAAACTATCTACTGTGAAGTTCATAGGGAGAGGATTATTTATAATTAATTTTGCTATCAAATCAACTTTTTCATTAGAAAAATTGGTAACGTTAACTTCCGATACTATGGCATGGGGAATCAAAAATGCTTTGTTTGGGTCTCTGTCCTTTTCATAATCGATATAGCGAAAAACAAAAAAGCCTCCACCCATAAGGAAGAACACAAGCAATATGGCCAGGAAGATTTTTTTTAACACCTTCATTTTTTTAACCAAGAGGAGGGATCAATCATGTTTGCGCTTTCTTAACAACGTTAAAGCTTTTTCACAAATATTATCAACCGTAAACCCAAATTCGCGCATTACTATTGGTCCTGGTGCGGAAGCCCCAAAACGATCGATTCCAAGGATATCGCCATACCCGCCTACATATTTTTCCCAACCTTGTTTTACCCCAGCTTCAACCGACAGACGTAATGGTATGTCAGGAGAAAATACGGAGTCCTTATATTCATCCGGCTGATCCTCAAATAATTCCCAGCTTGGCATTGAAACCAGGCGTACAGCTATTTTCTGTTCCTGCAACTTTCTTTGTGCCTCAACAATAAGCTGTACTTCTGATCCGCTCGCTATCAATATTAATTGTGGTTTCCCTTCGGGTGCCTCGGACAGAATATAGGCGCCTCTGTAAAGGTTTACAGCAGGGGCGAATTGTTTCCGGTCTAGCGTAGGTAAATTCTGACGGCTTAATATCAATGCCACTGGTCCTGACGCTCTGATTGCCATACGCCATGCTTCAGCAGTTTCATTGGCATCGCAGGGCCTTATAACCAGTAAATTAGGAATTGCCCGAAGGGTAGCCACGTGCTCAATTGACTGATGAGTTGGGCCATCCTCACCTAATCCAATGCTATCGTGCGTGAAAACGAAAATAGCGTGTGCCTGCATCATCGCTGCAAGCCTGATTGGCGGTCGCATATAATCGGAAAAAGTTAAGAAGGTGGCACCGAATGGAATGATACCACCGTGTGTAGCCAAACCATTCAAAATTGTCCCCATCGCATGTTCCCGAACGCCAAAAAAGATATTTCGACCGGCATAACTCCATCCGCCATTTATCGAACCCTGAAGATCCCCCTGAATGTTGGGGCCAAAATTTCCAGACTCTTTTAATTCGGTATATGTGGAAGGATTTAAATCCGCAGATCCTCCAATAAATCCTGCGAGTTTAGAGCTGAAAGCATTCATGGTTTTCCCGGAAGCAATTCGAGTAGCCATGCCTTTTGCGTCTGGTGGAAATTGGGGAATGTCAGCATCCCAGTCCTGGGGCAACTCATCATTTATCAATTTTTGGAGTTCTTGTGCCAATTGCGGATATTGTTTCTCATAATTTGTCCATTTTGATTGCCAATCGGCTTCAGCTATATGTCCGTCGTTAACAGCCATTCCAAAATACTTACTAACTTCCTCGGGAATATAAAACGGAGGTTCTGTTGGCCAATTTAAATGTTGTTTAGTAAGTTTTACCTCTTCTTCTCCCAATGGTGAGCCGTGAGCTTCGAAAGTATCCTGTTTGTGAGGGGAACCGTATCCCAGGTGTGTATGCACCAGAATTAAGGATGGACGGGTGGTTTCCTGGCGGGCAACTTCCACTGCATTTTCTATTGCTTCCAGGTTATTACCGTCATCCACTATTTGTGTGTGCCACCCGTAAGCCCTGAAGCGCTGGTTGCAATCTTCGGTAAAGGTAATATGGGTGGAGGATGAAAGTGACATGTGATTATTGTCATACAGATAAATCAACTTGCCCAGATTTAGATGGCCTGCTAATGAAGCTGCTTCAGAAGAGACCCCTTCCATAATATCGCCGTCACTAACAATGGAATATGTAAAATGGTTGATGATATCGAAATCAGGTTTATTGTATCGTGCCGCAAGATATGCTTCAGCCATGGCCATGCCCACACCATTGCCAAACCCCTGGCCTAATGGACCTGTAGTTGCTTCTACTCCAGGTGTTACACCTCGCTCGGGATGGCCGGGTGTGATGCTGCCCCATTGCCGGAATTGTTTAATTTGTTCTAAGGGTATATCATAACCGGTAAGAAAGAGCATGCTGTATAGCAACATCGAACCGTGACCTGCTGAAAGAATAAATCTGTCGCGGTCAAACCATTGCGGATTAGAAGGATTATGCTTCATGAATTTTGTCCACAGTACATATGCCATGGGTGCTGCGTCAAGAGGTAATCCCGGATGACCACTATTAGCCTTTTGCACAGCATCAATCGAAAGAAAACGTATCGTATTGACGCATAACTCTTCCAATTTTGTCATAGTTAAAGTTGTTGTTTGGTCACTCATGGTTTTATAATTATTAGTGATAAAAAATGTATGTCTATTCCTCATTCTGCCTCACCCCCAACCCCTCTCACTTCAGGAGAGGAGCCGGGGGTGAGGCAGCTGGGGGTGAGCCCATTCACGTCTCCAATCCAAAAAGAGCCAGCTTTTCACGCGTTGTCTGATAATCCGTATGGCGAATTCCATTAATTCCCAAGTCTAAAGCTACCTGAACAAACATAAGCCGGTCATCAAGAAATACTACTTTTTCCGTTTCCACCTGTGCTATATCCAGTGCTATCCGGAAAATATCGGCGTCAGGTTTACGGAAATGTACAAAGCAGGAAGAAACAAAAAAGTCAATAAAATCATTCAATTTATAAGTATGAATGCGGTACTCTGTTAATTCGCGACCTTCGTTACTGATGGCTGCTATTTTTATTCCATATTTTTCTTTCAATTGACATACCATTTTTATCATTTCAGGAAATGGTTTTGACTGGTTGAACATGAATTCCCGAAATTGTTCTAAAGAAAAAGCTCGTTCCTCGTAAAAGATAATTCTTTCTAGGTACTCATCAAGAGTGAGCTTGCCTTCTTCATAAGTGTCGAAAGTTAAATGATGCCTTTCTTCCAATTCCTCAAGGTTGAGGTTAAAAATATCTGCTGCTACTTTGCGGGTTTTATGATCCCACCCGTTGGTAAGCAAAACCCCACCTATATCCGTAAATAATGTCGTTATTGATAACTCGTGTTTCATATACTATCGGTCTTATATTCTTCCTGTTATGAAGGCAATAACCAATGATGGCCCTGTTGGGCAATCAACTTTTCCGCTGACTTAGGGCCCCACGTGCCAGCAGCGTAGTTAGGAAAGTCAGTTGGCTTTTTAATTTCCCACGCTTCGAGCACAGGCGTCAGAATTTGCCATGCAGCCTCAACCTGATCGGCGCGCATAAATTCTGTGGCATCGTTTTGCATCAGGTCCCAGAGTAATGTCTCATAAGCATCGGGAAATGGGCCGGAAAAGCTTTCTCTATAATTAAAACGCATATCCACGGGTTTTAATATTATCCTTGGACCTGGTTGTTTAGCCTGAAAGCGAAGTATAATGCCTTCGTCGGGCTGAATTGATATGATAATTAATGCTGGTTGCCAGTCCATCGTTGCTTCACTTGGAAACGATTGGTGAGGAACTGCACGAAACTGAATAACAATTTCTGATAACTGTTGTGGAAGACATTTCCCGGTTCGTAGATAAAATGGTACATCCTGCCAACGCCAATTATCTACGAACAGTTTCATTGCCACGAACGTTTCTGTTTGTGAATCAGCCGCCACTCCTTTTTCTTCGCGGTAACCAAATATTTTCTTGCCACTTATGATACCCTTACCATATTGTCCGCGGACTACATATTGATTTATCGCATCACCTGGAATTGGACGAACAGCATGAAGGACATCCGCCTTTTTATTTCGTATCTCGTTTGCATCAAAAGAAACCATGGGTTCCATAGCTACAAGACAAAGAAGTTGCATCAAATGGTTCTGTACCATGTCGCGTAATGCTCCCGCCTTATCATAATAACCTCCACGATGCCCAATGCCTAGATCTTCGGCAACAGTGATGGTTACATAGTCCACATAACGACGGTTCCAAAGGGGTTCGAAAAGCGGATTTGCAAAGCGGAATGCCAGAATGTTTTGCACAGTTTCTTTGCCCAGATAATGATCGATCCTGAATATTTGAGACTCCTGAAAGTTTTTGGTAAAAGTTTTATTCAACTCCCTTGCCGATTCTAAACTATAACCTATTGGTTTTTCTACCACAATTCGCGATCTTTCCTTCTCTTTTGACAATCCGGCTTCAGCAAGATATTTTGGTATCTCACCAAACATAACAGGTGGGGTGGCCATATAAAAAATGTGCTGAGCTTTAGTTTCCCAAAGCTTGTCCAGTTTTTCACACTGTGCTCCCAATGAAGTATATGTTTCCAGCTTCTTGAAATCGCCCTGTTGATAATAGATATGCATTGCAAACTGCTGCCATTCCTTGTCACTGGAAACCCTGTGACGCGAAAATTTGTTGACACCATCACGAAGACGGTTTCGCAGATCCTCATCACTTGATTCAATGCGATCAATTGCAATGATCGATAATTTAACGGGCATACTTCGATCCTTGGAAAGATCAAACAAAGCAGGGACGAGCTTACGCCATGTAAGATCTCCCGCTCCGCCAAAAATGGCAAATATTACTGGTTCCAATTGATCATTCGTTTTCAAGGGATAGTATTTAAAATGAAAATCATTTTGTTGCTTTTACTGCTTTAACCATTCGGTGTGGAAAGTTCCTTTTTCATCAACTCGCTCATAGGTATGCGCTCCAAAATAATCCCGTTGCGCCTGGATGAGATTAGCCGGTAGCCATTCACTTCGATAAGCATCAAGGTAACCAAGTGCCGACATTAAAGCGGGAATAGGTACTCCTAACTGAGCAGTTTGGCATACCACGTAGCGAAGAAATTCCTGTTTTTCCATGATCTTCAGCGATAAGTTGCGGTCAAGTAATAAATTTGGCAAATCACTTCTTTGGTGAAATGCTTCCATAATGTCTTCCAGCAAGGCAGACCGGATAATGCATCCACCTCGCCATATTCGTGCCACTGCTTCCAGGTCGAGGTTGTACTTATATTGTTCTGAGGCTGCCACCAGAACAGCCATACCTTGGGCATAGGCAATGATCATTGCTGTATAAAGCGCGTCCTGGAGTTGGGAGAGGTAAGACTCACGGTCGCCTTTAAATTGACTTACTGCACGCGTTAGCGTTTGACTCGCCTTTTCACGCTGATTTTCAAATACTGACATATCTCTCATGGTCACAGCTAAATCAATCGTTGGAATAGGCACCTGAAGTTCCATGGCGCTTTGGGAAGTCCACATGCCAGTTCCTTTCTGCCGGGCCACGTCGAGGATTATATTAATTACACGCTGCCCTGTTTTCTCATCTACCTTATTGAAGATATCGCTTGTGATCTCCATGAGGTAGCTATTGGTTTCACTTTTATTCCAATCGCTGTATATATGCTGAATCTGGTCATCTTACAAACACAAACCGCGTTTCATGATATCATAGGTTTCCGAGATGAGTTGCATGAGCGCATATTCTATACCGTTATGCACCATTTTTACAAAATGACCAGCCGACCCATTACCCAGATAGGTTACACAAGGGCTGTTGTTCACCTTGGCTGCAGCTGCTTCGAACATTGGGCGAACTCTTTCATATGATTCCTTAAGTCCACCAGGCATAATACTCGGCCCGAATCGTGCACCTTCCTCACCACCGGAAATGCCCACTCCAAGGAATTGCAATCCTTCAGCGGCCAGTGTCCGGGTACGAACATCTGTATCTTTAAAATAGGAATTACCGGCATCGATGACGAGATCACCGGGTTGAAGAAGTTTCAGAAGCTCTTTGATTACTGAATCAACCGGAGCCCCCGCAGGTACAAGCAATATGATTGCACGGGGCTTGCGCAATAATCCAATGAATTCACGGATATCACTTGCACTTTGGATTTTCCTTTCCTGTGCTTCCTCACGCAATGCATTAACTTTTTTTATATCGTTATCATAACCGGCAACTGGAAAATCGTGATCTGCAATATTCAATAAAAAATTGCGTCCCATCACTCCTAAGCCGATCATCCCGATTTCAGCCGGCTTTACATTTTCATTTGTCATAATTTATCTTTTAGTTTATTGTTTCCATACTATTTGATTTGCCTCCAGTGGTACTGAGCAACCCTGAAAATATGGTATTATTCTTGGTGTATAATCTGTAATTGAACGTGTTGCGGGCACCTTTGCCCCATATATGAAACTGTCTGACAATTGCCGGGCAGGTTTCATCTCCTTTCTTACCGGGGCATCTTCATGGATACCATCCGCATAAAGTTCTATTCTTACTGCATTTTGATCAAGACCGTTGAGGTAAATCTGAACTTCAAATACATGCTGGTTTTCTTCAGTCCTACGGCTCAATTCTCCAAAGCGCAGCAAGGCCCATTTTTGAGCAATGGTCTTTTGCCATTCAGTTATTACCTTAGCTGTTTCGCCTTTATTGGCTGAGCGTTCAATGTAAGTCTTTGCTGCCGGAAGGTAACGTTGTTCCGTATACTCTCGCACCGTTCGTGCGGCGCTGAACTGTGGAGTCAGCCGGGCCATGCTTTCCCTTATTTTTGTTATCCAGGCAACAGATATATCATTTGTATCACGTTTGTAAAATTCTGGAATCACTTCGCGTTCCAGTAAATCGTAAAGCTGGTTAGCTTCAACTGCATCCCAGTCAGGGTCATTGCCGTGTTCCTGGCCGTCTCCTATTGCCCATCCAACGTCTGGCGAATAGGCCTCAACCCACCATCCATCCAATTCTGATAAGTTCAGACCTCCATTTACCAGAACTTTCATACCACTTGTTCCACTGGCTTCCCAGGGACGACGAGGTGTGTTAATCCAAACATCCACTCCCTGAACGAGATGCTCTGTTAAAAGCATGTCGTAATCGCTGAGGAAGATAACGTGCTGACGTGCGTCCAACTGCCATATGAAATGCATCCATTCTCTAATCAGCGCTTGGCCGGTAAGATCAGACGGATGAGCCTTCCCTGCAATTATCAGTTGAACCGGATAGCTGGAGTTGTTTAATATTCGTAGTAACCTTTGCGGATCATGTAATAAAAGATTAGGCCTTTTGTAGGTAGCAAAACGACGAGCAAATCCTAATGTTAACGCATTTGGATCGAATATATGCTTTGCTTTTTCCACCTCTTCAGGTGGTATTCCTGCAGCTTCCATTTGCTGGACTAATCGTTCACGGGCATATTCAATAAGTGACATGCGGGCTTTTTTGCGCATTTGCCATATGCTGTCGTTTGAAACTTTACGAATATCCCGTTCCAGTGATTCTTTTATTTCTGACCACCGTTCTTTTTTACAAGCATCAGTCCAAAGGGCATCAGCAACCTCAGAATCCCAGCTTGGTATATGAATTCCGTTGGTAACATACCCAATAGGAATTTCAGCTTCAGGCCATTGCGGAAAAAGTGGTGAAAGAATTTGACGGCTTACTTTCCCGTGCAGTCGACTTACACCATTCACTGCCCCGCTTCCCCGGATTGCCAGATATGCCATGTTGAAGCTCTCAGAGGAATCGTTGGGATTCATACGTCCCAAGGCTAATAAATCGGTAAGTTTAATGCCTAGTTTTTTTTGTGCATAACCACTGAGATATGTTTCGATAAGGAAAGGTGAGAAGCGATCAAAACCTGCGGCAACCGCGGTGTGTGTGGTAAAAATGTTTCCTGTGCGTGTAGCAGTAAGTGCCACTTCGAAGGGTTGACCTGTTTCCTGCATAAAATCGAAGGCTCTTTCCAGAACAGCAAAGGCTGCATGCCCTTCATTGAGATGGCAAACCTCTGGTTTGATTCCCAAGGCGTGGAGCAATCGCCATCCACCTATGCCCAAGAGTAATTCCTGTTTGAGGCGTAATTCAGGCCCACCACCGTAAAGTTCACTCGTAATTCCCTGGTGAATAGGTGCATTCGCGGGATCATTGCTATCCAATAAGTAAAGTTTAACCCTTCCTACCTGAACCTGCCATGCTCGCAGCCAAACTTCATAGCCTGGCAATGATATTTTTAATCGCAACCAATCTCCATTACTTTGACGCAGTGGCATTATCGGTAATTGGCCGGGATCATTATATGTATAGAGGGCCTGTTGAGATCCATCCTTATCAATTATTTGCCTGAAATAGCCTTGTTGGTATAACAATCCTATTCCAACTACAGGTATGCCTAGGTCACTCGCGGCTTTAAGCTGATCCCCGGCCACATTACCCAAACCGCCTGAATAAATCGGAAGAGCTTCGCTCAGCATAAATTCCATGCAAAAATAAGCTACACAGGATAGTGGCGATTGAGCATAATTCTGTTGAAACCAGGCAGGCGTTTCAGTGGCATGCCTCTTAGATTGCAAAAGATCATCAACCTGCTTACGAAAATCTTTATCGGCCAACATCTGTTTTAGCTGGTCTCGCGACACTGTCTGAAGTACAACCCACGGATTATGTGTGAGATCCCAAAGAGGACGGTCAAGTAGTTTCCATAATTCGTCTGCTGCATGATTCCATGACCAGCGCATGTCCAGTGCAAGCTCTGCAAGATCATCAAAACCCTCCAGTTCAAGGGGCAGAAAGCCATAGGCCGGATTAATAAAGCTTGCTTTTTCACTCATGGGTTTTATGTTTAATTTTATTTTATAATATCGTTCACAAATGATTGCGCTTCCTCCAAAAGACGCTTTAAATGATCGTTTCCGTTAAAGCTCTCCGCATATATTTTATAGATATTTTCTGTACCCGAGGGCCGTACTGCAAACCATCCGTTCTCTGTTTCTACTTTTAAGCCACCAATTGAAGCATGGTTACCAGGTGCCTCGGTGAGAATGTTTTTTACTTTTTCACCAGCCAGATCTGAGATTTTTACTTGTTGTGGTGTTAGCTTTAGAAGGCTGTCTTTTTGACGTGGCGTTACAGAAGCCTCAACACGGCTATAAACTGGCTCACCAAATTTCTGTGTCAGCTCATGATATATGGTGCCGGGATCACGATCTAACCGGGCTGTAATTTCAGCAGCGAGGAGTGCCGGAACTAATCCATCCTTATCCGTAGTCCAAACTTTGCCGTTTTTCCGTATGAATGTTGCGCCGGCACTCTCTTCTCCTACAAATCCAAGAGAGCCATTGAACAGCCCATCCACGAACCATTTGAAACCAACCGGCACTTCATAAAGCTTTCGACCAAGCTGTGCAACAACCCGATCGATCATCTGGCTGCTTACCACTGTTTTACCTACGGCTACCTTAATATTCCAATCATCACGGTGCTGAAATAAGTAGTTGATGGCTACGGATAAATAGTGATTAGGAGGAAGTAGACCTGAACTCCTGGTTACAATTGCGTGTCTGTCATGATCTGTATCGCAAGCTGCGGCAATGTCAAATTGGTCTTTTATATCGATCAATTTCTGCATCGCATATGGCGAAGATGGATCCATACGTATTTGGCCATCCCAGTCGACAGTCATAAACCGAAAAGTGGGATCTACCTGTTTGTTGATAACGGTAAGATTCAGTTTGTAATGTTCTGCAATAGGCTCCCAATAATGGACACCTGCGCCCCCGAGAGGGTCAATGCCTATGTTGATTTTAGCATTACGGATAATAGCCATATCAATCACTTCGGCAAGATCATTTATATAAGTATTAAGAAAATCATATCGATGAGTGCTTGAGGCATGAAGAGCCTGATTAAAAGGCATCCTTTTCACGTCCTTAAGTCGATTTTGGAGAATCGCGTTTGATCTGGTTTCAATCCAGGCAGTTATGGTGTCCTCCGCTGGTCCGCCATTAGGTGTATTATATTTAAATCCACCATCATGGGGTGGATTGTGGGAAGGGGTAATGACTATACCATCGGCAAGGCCATCTTTCCTGTGCTGATTATAGGCCAGAATGGCATGTGAAATAACCGGTGTGGGGACATACTCATCTTTATCGGCGATCATAACTTCAACTTCATTGGCTGCCAGAACTTCCAAAGCCGATGCAAATGCAGGTTCCGAAAGGGCATGGGTATCCTTTCCCAAAAACAGGGGACCATTAATTTTATTTTGAACGCGATAGAAGCAAATGGCTTGTGTTATCGCCAGGATATGCCATTCGTTAAATGAGGTGTTAAACGCAGAGCCTCTGTGTCCTGATGTTCCAAATTTAACTCGCTGTTCTTTTATAGTTATATCCGGGATATCAGAATAGTAGGCTGTAATAAGTTTTGGTACATTTACCAGCGACTCAGATGTGGCTGGTTTTCCGGCGAGAGGGCTAATTTCCATTTTTAAAATTGTTGCAGAACTATTTTAGTCAACAAACTACAAGAGATGAAATCTTTATAATTTTTTTAATAGTATGTTTTCAAGCTTTTCGATATCTTCTGTAAATTTTTGGATACCATCTGCTAATTTTTCCGTTGTCAAAGCATCCTCTTTCAGTAATTTGCGGAATTTTTGTTCATCAAGTTCCATTTTACTTATGTTGGACTCTTTTGCCTTTTCCACAATTAATTTTCTTTCGAGGATTCCTTCTGTTTGCTCCAGTTCCATTAGTAATTCCGGAGAGATTGTTAACAGATCACAACCGGCGAGTTCGGTAATTTCTCCTATGTTTCTGAAACTCGCTCCCATAATTTCGGTTTTATATCCGAATTTTTTGTAGTAATTAAAGATGCTTTGCACGAGCTTTACGCCTGGTTCTTCTGAAGGCGACAGGGTTTGGTCCGGATGATTTTTTTTGTACCAGTCCAGCAAACGTCCTACAAAAGGTGATATGAGCTGTAAGCCTGCTTCTGCGCTGGCAACTGCTTGAGGCATTGAAAAAAGTAATGTCAGGTTGCAATGAATACCTTCTTTAGCGAGTATCTCTGCGGCTTTTATTCCTTCCCATGTGGAAGCCAGTTTAATGAGCACCCTCTCTTTATCGATACGTGCGTCTTTATAGAGTGATATCAGACTTCTTGCTTTATCGACCATTCCATTTATATCATAGGAGAGTCTTGCATCCACCTCTGTTGAAACCCTCCCCGGAACTATCTTCAGGATCTCAATTCCAAAATCAATCATAAGTCTATCCACTGCTATGCTAACTTGTTTTTGTTGATCTTTAGCATAGCATTTGGCATAAGATATGGCATCGTCTATCAAAGTTGAATATTTTAGGTCCTGAGATGCTTTATAAATTAATGATGGATTGGTAGTTGCATCTCTAGGCTTAAATTGTTTTATGGCTTCAAAATCACCACTATCTGAAACTACTATGGTTTGTTTTTTAAGTTGTTCAAGGAGATTCATGAGACAAAATTTTAATTATTACAATTGATGGTATAACAAGGCTTTATCTTCTGACTTCGCCGATACGTTCTACATGAACAATTATCCTGAAAAGTAGTTCGTTTCCCTCTCAGGAATAATTCAGTATAAATCAATGTTCCTGTTGTTTTTGAACCTTGGTAAAACCTGTGGAAAAGATTATGATTTTGTCCATACCCTTATTCCACCCTGAAAAGCATTTGCGTTATTTCCCAGCCGGGTATCGGGGGGTAATTTCTTTAAAAGCCTCGCATTGCCACCACCTAAAACGATATAATCTACTTCTAAAGCAGCCTTGAATAGCGCTACGATATCCTCTACGTTACGGCGCCATTCTTTTTTTCCGAACCGCTCGAGACCTGCCAGCCCGATATAGTCTTCGTACGTGCGGCCTTTTTTATATGGCAAGTGTGCCAATTCCATTGGTTCAAGAATGCCATCAATAATCATTGCTGAACCCAAACCGGTACCTAAACCAAGAAAAAGCATCCGCTCTCCTTCGTAGCTTCCCAATGCTTGCATCGCAGCATCGTTGATAATTTTAACCGGACGCCCGAAAGCTTTTTTGAATTTAAATCCTACCCAACCATGTCCCAGATTGTGGGGCTCACCTACGATATGACCATGAATTACGGCACCAGGATAACCGATTGTAATAACATCATATAGCCAGCCGTCCGTTTCCTTTCGTACGGCTTCAACCATCTTAAGGGCAGTCATTTTTGGACCCGAGGAAATTTCTAGTCGTCCTTCATAGCCCGTCATGCTCACTTTGATATGTGTTCCGCCAACATCAATGACCAGTATTTGCATTAGATTTCTTATATGTTTAATGTGGTATTAAACAAAGAAATACAGTGTTTGTTTTTAAATAACAGGAGATTAGTTATATCGCAATGTAGTGTCGGGACTGATTTTGGAAATGATCATGGAAGGTAATACCAGCATAAGCATGGTGGCAGCTAGCGTACCCAAATTTAGTAGTAAAAAATAAAGAATATTGAAATTAATGGGCACGCTTTTAATAAAGTAGGATGTCTGATCGAGTTTGACAAAATTAAAATGATATTGAAGCCAGCAGATTCCTAATCCCAGCAGATTACCCCAAAAGAGACCCCTGGTAATAAGAAAGCCTGACTGGTATAGAAATATTTTTCGAATACTGAATGTATGAGCCCCCAATGAAGTAAGCAGACCTATCATGTTCGTGCGTTCGAGGATCAATATCAGCAAACCAGAGACCATGTTGAAGCCGGCAACCAATGACATCAGCACAAGAATTACCCAAACATTCATATTCTGCAAGCCAAGCCAATCGAAAAGCTGAGGGTTCTTATCTTTAATACTGGTAACTCTAAGTGTAGATCCATCAGGTTGTAAGTTCAATCCCACAAGATCTTCGATGGCATTCTTCATGTTGTCGATTTGCTTCAGATCCTTGATCATAACCTCATAACCCGAAATTTGTGCGGTATCCCAATCATTAAGCCGCTGCACATGTTTAATGTCTGCAATTACATAAATCTTGTCAAATTCTTCCAGACCAGTTTCATAGATTCCCACTATTTTAAACCGACGCATCAGGGTAGATTTCTGAATAAAATACATGGCAACATCATCGCCTGTTTTAAGTTTTAGCAGCTTTGCAATATATTTCGAAATAAGAATGTTATTTGTTTTTGCGCTATCCGACACATGGAAGATGTTGCCATCGATAAGTGTCCGCTTAAAAAACGACCAGTCAAAGTCGCTGCCAACACCCTTTAATACAACTCCCTGATTATCTTCTTTCGATTTAATAATGCCGGCTTTTATAGCAAAAGTTTGTATGTGCTCTACACCATGCATTGCTTTCAATGCCGGCAAGAATTTCTGATTTTTGGAAATGGGATTGGTCTCGTAAGAGGTATTACTATCGAAATATTCTATTTGGATGTGCCCTCCGAATCCTATCACTTTTTCGCTTATCTGTTTTTTAAAGCCGGTTACAACAGCCACAGAAATAATCATTACAGCCAGTCCCAGTGAAATTCCAAAAGTCGCTATTCTAACAATGGAGCGTGAAACATAACCCTTACTTTCTTTTCCGGAAACCAGACGTTTTGCGATAAAAAATTCTAAATTCAACAGGTTTGCGTTTTAAATTTTGACAAAAATACTAATTTAGCCCTTCCAAAAAAACCAATACGGTGAAAGAAATAATCAAAATCACTTGTTGTGCAATTATACTTAGTTTTACAAATATACTTTTTGCACAAGGACAAATTCAACAAAAACCTGTTGTAACCGGCGCAGACCGGGTTGATTTGTACCGGTCTACATTCAAAAGTAATACGGTGGCAATTGTTGCTAACCAAACTTCGATGGTGGGTAACATACATCTTGTGGACACCTTGCTTAGCAGAGGCGCTAATATTCAAAAGATATTTTGTCCGGAACATGGATTCAGAGGCAATGAAGATGCCGGGGAAACTGTTTTGAACGGTAAAGATCCTAAAACAGGCATTCCTATCATTTCGTTGTATGGAAAGAAATTAAAGCCATCTGCCGCGGATTTGAAAGGCATTGATTTCGTGATTTACGATATTCAGGATGTGGGAGTGAGGCACTATACTTATATTAGTACGTTAACCTATGTGATGGAAGCCTGTGCGGAAAATTTTGTAACGTTGATGATTCTGGACCGGCCTAATCCCAATGGCTTCTATGTTGACGGTCCTGTATTAGAACCAAAATACAAATCATTTGTGGGAATGCACCCAATCCCAATAGTTTATGGTATGACCGTGGGTGAGCTAGCTACTATGATCAATGAAGAAGGATGGCTTCCTAATAAACTGAAATGCAGTTTAGGTGTCATCCCTTGCCATAATTACTCGCACAAAACCCGTTACCAGCTATCTGTTAACCCTTCTCCCAATCTGCGGAACATGCGTGCCGTATATCTATATCCGTCGTTGGGCTTGTTCGAAGGAACAGCTATGAATGTGGGACGAGGTACTGATTTCCCTTTCCAGGTATTTGGCAATCCGAAGTTCACTGACACTACGTTCAGTTATGTGCCCGAATGTGCCGGGAAAGGAGGAATAAGTCCGCCCCATTGTAATAAAACCTGCTATGGTGTCGATCTCAGAAGTGTGTCTGAAGAAGAATTAATGCAAGGCTCGCAGCTTAATATTGATTATCTGAAATATGCATATGCTCATTTTCGGGAAAAGGATAAGTTCTTTAATTCTTTTTTTGAAAATCTTTGCGGAACACCATTACTACGTAAACAAATTATTTCCAATACCTCGGCCGACAGTATCAGGGCATCCTGGCAACCGGCTTTGATAAAGTTCAAGGAAATAAGGAAGAAGTACCTTATTTACGAGGATTTTGAATAAAGGGAACCGGTGGTTGAGCGGAGTCGAAACCACTAAGAGCTGGAATGCGTTTTCTTTTTAATGCGTGCCGATTCGATCTTTGTTTTAGTTATACCATCAATACAATACTGAAATTTTCTAATCACACGCGTTTGGAAACGCGCGCGAGCATAGAGGAATCGAATACCGACTTATTTAAATCCTAAAACTCATGCATATCAATTTATCACTGGGCCTTTTTGTAACCCGCAACGGCTTGGGAGAAGCTCCAACCGAACTTCAACAGATTCTGGTAAAGAATTACTTTTCGTTACTTGTGAAGGAAGAAGAAACCCCGGCTTATATTTGTTTTTATGCCGATGGCGTAAAACTTGCATGTACAGGCAGTGCTATACTTGAAGAGCTGAAAACGCTTGAAAGCAGGGGGTCGAAGCTGATTATTTGTAAAACCTGCCTTCATTATTTTAATATTTCAGATCAGGTAGAAACGGGTATGGTAGGAACCATGCATGATATTCTGGATATTCAGCTAAGGGTAGGTAAGGTTATTAATCTTTAGAAAATTTATTCCAGGAAAAGATACCAATAAATAATTGAACTTTCGAACCACACGCGTTCGGAAACGCGGGCGAGCGAGTAGAGGAAGACCTTCCAGAGTCCGAAGGACCTGGAAGTGTCGAAACTTAATTAAAAGCGTATTTACCTATACATTTGTTCTTCCCGGATAAACCTTTAGAGCTTCGGACAAACAGGTCATTGCATTCTTCAAATCATCTACGTTAATAACATAGGCCAAACGCACTTCGTTTGTTCCAAAGCCCGGCGTTGAATAAAATCCTGAAGCCGGCGCTACCATTACGGTTTGATTTTTATAGCTAAAGTCGCTCAGTAACCATTGTGCAAATGTTTCGGCATTGTCAACAGGTAACCTGGCAATAACGTAGAATGCTCCCTGTGGGTTTGGACACAGTACTCCAGGCATGCTGTTCAAAGCCTCCACCAAAAAATCGCGCCTCCGTGCGTATTCAGCTTTAATGCTATCGTAGTAATCATCGGTTGAGTCCAATGCTGCTTCGGCAGCTAGTTGACCTAATACGGGTGGACAGAGTCGTTGCTGACCAAATTTCAACGCGGTTGAAATAACCTCCTTATTACGTGAAACCAAAGCACCCACTCTGATTCCGCAAGCACTGAAACGCTTGGACATGGAATCGACCAATACCACATGTTCTTCGATCCCTTTAAGGTTCATGGCCGAAAAATGTTTTTTTCCATCATAACAGAATTCGCGATAAACTTCGTCAGAAAACAGGAATAGGTCATATTTTTTAACAATATCGCTTAATACTTCAAGCTCTTTTTTAGAATAAAGATAGCCTGTAGGATTATTCGGATTGCAAATAATGATTGCCTTAGTGTTAGGAGTAATCAGCTTTTCAAATTCTTCCATACGTGGAAGGGCAAATCCTTGCTCAATAGTTGAAGTAACTGGGACAATGCGTAACCCAGCTGTTAGCGAGAAACCGTAGTAGTTTGCGTAAAATGGCTCAGGAACAATAGCTTCCTCATCAGTATTCATACAACTCATCATGCCGAACAATAATGCTTCGGATCCGCCAGTAGTCACCAGAACGTCGGAAGGATCAACTTCGATGCCAACATGGTGATAGTACTTTGCCATTTTGGTACGCAACACTTCATCGCCCGCTGAATGGCCATACTGAATTGTTGACATATCCAGATGTTTGATTGCATCCAGGGCTAGTGCAGGAGTGGGCAAATCTGGATTCCCGATATTCAAATGATACACTTTTACTCCTTTGCGTTTGGCCTCTTCAGCATACGGTACCAATTTACGAATTGGCGAAGCCGGCATTTGTTTCCCTTTTTCCGAAATTAATGGCATTGTGATTGATGTTAAAAATTAAATGATCCACCCAGTATGAATTTATATTCAATGGATTGCGACATAAGAAAATACATTATCTCCACGTCACGATTAGCGCGCCGCGAGAGCATTCTTACTGGTTGCAATATTGATTTTAAATTTCATCCTAAGTGGATCAGCTCAAAAAAGTGAATTCCTTATGTTGTTGTAAAATAAATATTCCCTGACTATTTTGCTGGTGCCGTAGTTTGTTCAGCAGGAGCGCTCTTAACTTCGCCCTTAAAAGTGAGAACGACGGTTGGCGTTTTAGCATTGGAATTTACGGTGATGTTCTTTTGGAATGGTCCTACAATTTTAGTATTGTAAGTAACCTTAACAACACCCGATTTGTTTTTCTTAACCGGTTCTTTAGTCCAGTCTACACCTGTACACCCACATGATTTTTGAACATCTTTAATGATTAAAGGATCTTTACCATCGTTTTTAAAAGAAAACTCGAAAGTCCCATTACTTCCATATGGGATGGTCCCAAAATCATAAACGGTTTTATCAAAAACGATTACTGGTGCGTTTTTGGTAGTGTCAACTTGTGCAAACAAACTGACTGAAAACATACAAATTCCAATAAAAACAATTAACTTTTTCATAATTTATAAATATTAAAAGTGCTACAAAATTAATTTTTTATTTATATCCTTCCCATTATTTTTTAAAACTACGCAAGATACTTAAAAATATTGGTGCTTATTTCGCAAAGCTGCAAAAGTTTTGAGTAGAAATTTATATTTTTACGGCTTTCTTTTTTAATAAAAACTATGTGAAATGGAAATACCTCCCAAATACGACCCTAAGCTTACCGAAGATAAATGGTATCAATATTGGCTTGATAAAAAACTTTTCAGATCTGTTCCCGATCATCGGCCTCCTTTTGCTGTTGTGATACCTCCACCCAATGTAACCGGAGTGCTTCATATGGGGCATATGCTTAACAATACCATTCAGGATGTTTTGGTGAGGCGTGCACGCATGCTTGGGAAAAATGCGTGTTGGGTGCCTGGTACCGACCATGCTTCCATTGCTACCGAGGCAAAGGTGGTTGGTAAACTGGCCCAGGAAGGAATTAAAAAGTCAGATTTAACCCGCGAAGAATTTCTTAAACATGCCTGGGAATGGAAAGAAAAGCACGGAGGAATTATTCTCGAACAATTGAAGAAGCTTGGAGCTTCATGCGATTGGGACCGTACTTGTTTTACCATGGACAAGGAACGTTCGGAAAGTGTGATTCAGGTGTTTGTTGATCTTTATAAGAAAGGGCTAATTTATCGTGGTGTAAGAATGGTGAACTGGGACCCCCAGGCAAAAACCGCCGTATCCGACGAAGAGGTGAATTATAAAGAAGTCCAGAGTAAACTTTATTATGTTCGATACAAAATTGTAGGGGGCGATCAATATGTGGTAATTGCAACCACCCGTCCGGAAACAATTCTTGGGGATACAGCAATATGTGTAAATCCTGAGGATGAGCGTTATCAATATCTGAAAGGTAAAAAAGTATTGGTTCCATTAATCAACAGGGAAGTACCGGTAATATTCGATGAATATGTCGACCGGGAGTTCGGTACGGGTGTGCTGAAAATAACCCCTGCCCATGATATTAATGACTACAACATTGGACAAAAGCACAATCTCGAAACGATAGATATTTTTAACGATAACGGAACCCTTAACGAAAAGGCGTTGCTTTATATTGGCGAAGACCGCTTCGTGGTGCGCAAAAAAATCGTTGAAAAGCTTACCGAAGAAAAACAGATTGAGAAAATTGAAGACTATCTCAATAAAGTAGGATTTTCGGAACGTACTGATGCGGTTATCGAGCCAAAACTATCTATGCAGTGGTTCCTTAAAATGAAGGATCTCTCGCAACCTGCCCTGGAGAACGTAATGAACGATCAGATCAAACTCTATCCTGCGAAATTCAAAAATACGTACCGCCATTGGATGGAAAATGTGAAAGACTGGTGTATATCCCGTCAACTCTGGTGGGGACACCGTATTCCTGCTTATTACATTAACGGAACATATGAGTTTGTGGTAGCGAGCAGTGATGATGAGGCAATAAAGCTTGCCAGGCAAAAAACAGGAAATAACAATCTCACCATAGCAAATCTTAAACAGGAAGAAGATGTGCTGGATACATGGTTCTCCTCGTGGCTTTGGCCTATTTCGGTATTTGATGGAATACGGCATCCTGATAACGCAGATATCAAATACTATTATCCAACAGATGACCTGGTAACCGCACCGGAGATTTTATTTTTCTGGGTAGCCCGCATGATCATTGCCGGTTATGAGTATCGTAAGGATAAACCTTTTAAAAATGTTTATCTTACCGGTATCGTACGCGATAAATTAGGCAGGAAAATGTCGAAACAACTCGGCAATTCTCCCGATCCCATTGAGTTGATGATTAAATACGGAGCTGACGGTGTTCGTGTAGGGATGCTGCTTTGCTCTCCCGCAGGAAATGACTTGCCATTCGACGAAAGTCTTACCGAGCAGGGACGTAACTTCGGTAATAAAATTTGGAACGCTTTTCGTTTGGTTCAGACATGGCAGATTGATGGATCCATATCCCAACCGGTAGCGTCTACCTTGGCCATTAATTGGTTTACCAGCGTACTTAATAAAACTATTGAAGAACTCGATGATCACTTCAATAAATACAGGATCTCCGAGGCTTTGATGTTGGTCTACAAGTTATTCTGGGATGAGTTTTCTTCCTGGTACCTCGAAATCATAAAACCAGCTTATCAGCAACCTATCGATAAAGCGACGTTGGAGGCAACCCTTGGTTTTTTTGATAAATTGTTAAAACTCTTGCATCCCTTTATGCCATTCATTACGGAAGAAATCTGGCATTATCTCGATCATCGGAAAGATGGTGAAAGTATTATGTTAACCTCTTTGCCGGTTGCTGATAAACACGATGCCAGCCTGATTGCTAAATTTGATCTTGTGAAAGAAGTGGTTACCTCCGTGCGTAACATACGGCAGGAAAAACAACTGCCCATAAAAGAACCACTGGTAATGCAGGTAATTACGGATGAAAACAATACGCTTGACTTTGCCGAAGTAATAAAAAAACTCAGTAATCTTACAATTGATAAGGTAACTGTTAAGCCTGAGGGAGCCGTTTCGTTCATTGTTAAATCTACGGAATATCACTTGGTGGTGACAGGAAAGATAGACGTAAAGGAGGAAATCAAAAAAGTTGAGACCGAACTGGATTATGTACGTGGTTTCCTGGAATCGGTAATGAAAAAACTGAATAATGAACGATTTGTTTCCGGCGCTCCACCTCAGGTACTTCAGAAGGAAATGGATAAAAAAGCCGATACGGAAGCTAAAATTAAAGCCTTGGAAGAAAGACTGGAAGCCTTAAATAAATAAACTAAGAATTTTAGAAGTAGTTTAAGAGGCTGTCTAAAAAGTATCTTTCAGTTCATTCGCCCCTAAATCCCCTAAAGGGGACTTCCTCACCCTAAGGCAGTTGCTGGAGCCTCCGCCAGCTGGCGGATTGGGGGTTAAGTGAGGCTTTTGAGACCCTCTTTTTCGCTAAAATTTATATCTTAATTCGTCACCTCAGGGTTTTTCGTCCTCTTTGATAATTACAGTAAAGATGAACAGTGCCACTGCTGAAGCAACAAATATAGCAACCAGCGATAAAAATAATTTCCATAGTACATGGTTCAAATCAACAATTCCCCAAATTCCCAGAATTCCCAGAATAGTGAAAATCAAAACTAGTACCACTAAAAAATAACCGGTCAATTTTTTTACTGAATATTTCATAAAGTTTAGTATGAATTTGGTTTACGTCAAAAATAAGATAATTTTTGGATTTAACATATTGGTTGTGAAAAAAGTAATTGCCTTGTTGTCTGTCTTTTTAACAGGTTGAATTATTTTGTTTTTTTAAGGTAAATTGGTTAAATTAGATTAAAACTTAAATTTATGGCAGTAATTATTTGGGACGAAACGTTGAGCGTCAAAATTGATTCAATTGATTTACAACACAAGAAATTGATCAATTTAATCAATTCCTTTTACGAGAATCTTAACAGGGATTCAAACAAAGAAAAGATGTTAGAACTAATCGTTGCTTTGAAAGATTATACCCTCTTTCATTTTTCATCGGAAGAAAAGTGTATGAAACAAACTAATTATCCCGATTTCGAAAAACATAAGATAGAACATCAGAGATTTATTGCGGCAGTAAAAGATTTTGAAGACCGGTATGTACATGGAAAACTACTCTTATCTATGGAGATCACCAGCTTTATAAAAGATTGGATTACAAAACACATCAAGGGAATAGACCGAAAGTACAGCGATTTATTTATACAAAAAGGAATCAAATAATGATCGCTACCACTAAGGCGTTTTTAACGTAAAATCAACCGGTAAAACCCATTGCGCCAGCTATGGCATTAATACAACGAAGCAATTCAACCAAGAGTTTGTTAGCCTCAACTGTATTCCCTTGTTCAGAATGCATACGCCATTTGCGAAGCAGGTTTACCTGATGTTCATGCAAGGGAGTCATAGCTTCTGCCCTTAAAAGTGTTGAGTAATAGTGGCTTTCCCTCCGTTTTGCAAGGGGTTCCTGCAAAATTGCATCTATCATTTCCCTTGTTAGTGTAAGTTCATTGAGCATCATTTCCAGAAAGTCATTACATTGGGGGACTTCAGATGCCAATTGGGCGTATTTTTTAAAAATAGATTCGTCGGACGAAGCCAGACTTGAATCGATATTGGTTAGCATATACCTGATAAAGGGGTCGGTTTTCACGGCCTTTTTGAATCGCTCGAATTTGTCGGGATCGTTGTTACGCATGGCATCTAAAGATGTCCCCACACCATACCATCCGGTAATATTGAAACGACACTGACTCCAGCTAAATACCCAAGGTATGGCTCTGAGGTCAGCTAGTGAATGAGTTCCTGTTCTACGAGTGGGACGGCTGCCTATTTTACTCTGCTCTATGGCATCGATAGGTGTGGCTTTTTCATAAAATTTAATAAAACCCGGCTTTTGAGTAAGTTGTTCGTACGCAATTTTACTCCTGCAAGCCAAATACTTAAGCTCTGCTTCCATCTCATGGCTTTTTTGCTGACCGGTTTGCAGCATCGAAACAGCGAGTGTTCCTGCAGTTAGTAATTCAAGATTATATACGGCATTGTTTTTATTGGCATATTTTCGTTCAATGGTTTCGCCTTGTTCCGTTAAACGAATATTACCATTCACAGAACCTGCCGGAAGGGCACGCAAAAACCAATGGGTTGGGCCCGCTCCCCGGCTAATCGATCCTCCTTTACCATGAAAGAAACGAATATTGATATTGTGTTTCTCGCCAACGGAAATAATTTTTGTTTGTGCTTCGTAAAGATACCATTGACTTGCCAGTATTCCACCATCCTTATTGCTATCGCTGTATCCTATCATCACTTGCTGAGTAGGCTTTAGCGCGTTTGTTTGTTCTTGCTGGAACCTGAGGCTACTTTGGGTTACCGGATGCGACAGAAAAGCATCCAGAATTTTATGGGCTTTAATTAAATCGTCAATGGTCTCGAATAAAGGAACAACAGGTAACTTGGATGCCAGACCGTTTGGTGTATTCACCATTAAACCAGCTTCTCGCTCAAGCAAGTAAACAATAAGCAGATCAGACTCATTCCGTGTCATACTTACGATAAGTGAACCCAATGCCTCTGATCCGTATTTAGTTATATGGTCGTTTACAACCCGGTACGTATCAACTATTGCACGTGCCTCATCGCCTATGAGCATGTTAGGATGTGCAAAAGGGCGGCTCGAATTCAATTCATTATCTATAAATATCATACGATCTTCTGTACTTTTGTTCAAAAAAGCCTCACCATTGAGTTGTGCGGCTTGCATGAGTTGCGAAAGCGCTAATTCATGGTAATGACTGTTTTGACGTATGTCCAGATTTGCCAAATGAAAACCGAAAGTATCCACTAACCGGATCGCTTCATGTACATCAGAAAATGCTATTTCGGAAGCATTGTAATCGATTAATTCATTTTTAAGTATGTATAAATCGTTGATAAGTTCCACAGGGTATTGATAACTAATGCTTTCTTCTTTGAATTCCTGTATGTGGCCTTCAAAAATCGAAACAGGAAGCTTTATAAGCAGGAATTCAAGATATTGCTTAAATGCTTCATTGGGATAAATGGATTGATGTGAGCTATTAAATTCCTTAATCTCTGATTGTAATGTTTCGTATCGCCAGCGGAATTCGGGTGAAAGGCGGTGTACGTTGCAACTAAAACTCAGGTTGTGTTGTAAACTTAGCAGTATCCTTTTGATAACCTGAAACGATTTCAATCTTAATTTCAATAATGTTTTTTGGGTAGTCTCTGCAGTAACAAGCGGATGACCGTCACGATCTCCGCCAACCCAATCACCGAAAGTAATTTTCGGGAATTGTTTGGCATCACGGATCAGTTGCAGATCGAAGCCAGCTTCCTCCCATGCCTGAATCAACAGTCTGTCATGTAATGTAATAACTTCAGGGAAAACCTGCGTAAGGTAATGTATAATATTGTCCAGTTCAGAGCTAACGTCGGGTTTTTCGGTATAAACATCAGAAATACGCCAGATACGATGTATAGCAATTTTAATGTCATGCCGGATCTCGTTCTGTTCAATCTTGGTGAACATTTGATTTTCACGTTTAACAAACAGCAAATACAGGTTGCGTAAATGCTCGAGCATGATAGTTCGCTTTGCTTCAGTAGGGTGAGCTGTAAGTACAGGTTCAACGCGAGTTTCGGGCAGATAAGCTGCAATTTGTTCAGGCCGATAACCCTTATCCTTTAGTAAATGTAAATTATACGACCACAAACCGTTGATAGCAGCAAGAGATTTTTGGTCTTCAGTTCTTCGGCGGTTCTGCACGGCTCCATTTACCTCAACAATGTTTAATAATTGAAAACAGGTGGAGTAAAGCTGCAATTGCTTCTCGGTAAATGTGTTGTGTTGGAAATTATCAATTGGGTTTATCCAGGGTATTTCTTTGGCTAATTCGTTTTCGCCCGATTCAATCATTACATCTTTTAAACAGTTTAAAAGAAATTCAAGATCTTCATACGGTTTGCCGAGTTTATTTTTTACCAGCTCGAGTAAATTCATTCTTTTTTCTTTGTTTAACAAAATAATTACAAAGTTGTTTATTTCTTTGTCGAAACTCCAAATCTGCATTACTTTCACGCAAAGGCCGCAAAGTTTTTCGCGAAGACCGATAAGATAACTTACAGTATTTTAACTCTTTGCGATCCCCGCCTGCAACGGGCAGGTTAGCGCATTCTTTGCGTGCAACAAGAATTCGACTTTTGAGACAATCTTATGCAAAGCATGAATCGACATGAGGCTGTATACGAATATTTTAATTTCTCACTTTCAAAAAACCAGCCAGCCCATATATCGAAGTAAAACTTTGCCTTTCTCCGTTTGCAATTAACTCCCAGTTATAATCGGGCCCTTGTTGGTGAATTATAATTTCAATAACATGTTCCTTCTGATCAATTTCAGTTTCAAAGCCCAGGCGTTCAAGCGCTTTTTTGGTCCAGGTGAGTGCTGTTCCTGTACCGGTTAACTTGCAAAAACCTACAGGTTTCCTCAAAATGCTGAATTCACCTTTGCTATGGTCGAATTTAAGGCTGCTCTGCCCGAATACTTTTGAAATAGCGTGTTGCAATACCAAGTCTTCGGGAGCCCCGTCGATTAATTCACCGGGCATCATCAGCCAAAGTCTGTCAGCTTCTTTCATGGCTATATTCAGGTCGTGCGATGAAAAAATAATAGTCTTGTTTTTGGTTCTGGTTAATTCACTCAAAAGGTGAATAACTTCAAACTTATTGGGCATATCCAGGAATGCAGTGGGTTCATCCAAGATAATAATATCAGTATCCTGGGCAAGTGTGCGGGCTATCATTACTCTTTGGCGCTCTCCATCGCTAATTTCATTAATGTATCTTCCGGCTAGAGAAGCTAGTCCCACCATTGAAATAGCCTCTGATATTACATATTCATCCTCCGGAGTAACCCGCCCAAACCAATCTGTATAAGGGTATCTGCCAAATGATACCAATTCCCTTACGGTGCAGTTACTTAAACGAATACTTTCGGTTGAAACGTAGCTTACCTTGCGTGCAAACTCATTTCTGGTAAAATTATTTATATTTTTCCCGTCAATTGTAATAGTTCCTGATAAGGGTACTTGTTCCTTCGTCAACGTTCGAAGCATGGTGCTTTTCCCAATGCCATTTTTGCCAATAACCCCAACAATTTCTCCCTGCATAACCGAAGCGTCCAGATTTTGAATTACTTCTGTAAACTGTGCTCCCTTTTTATATCCGGCACAAAGCTGTTGTATCTGAATAATAGGCTTCATATCGAAGCAATTTTTTGATTCCGGAATATGATCCAAATAACAACAGGTATGCCAAGTAACGATGTAACCGAGTTTAAAGGAAGGATCACTCCATTACCGGGTAATTGGGATAACATATCGCTAATAAAGAGAAGGCAAGCGCCAACCATCATACAGGCAAACAATAATATTTTCTGATCACTTGTTTTAAATATCATCCGGCAGACATGCGGAACGGCAATACCTACAAAGCTGATTGGTCCGCAAAATGCGGTGATGCTTCCGGCTAATATGCAGGTACTCAGAAAAATCAAAAGTCGTGTCATGCGAATATTTAATCCCATACTGCGGGCATAATTTTCTCCCAAAAGCATAAGATTAAGCATTTTAATGGTTACTATGCTAATAAAAAGGCCTAAAGCTATCGACGGGGCAAGTACCCATAGATGAAGTCCACTTACATTGCTTAAACTGCCCATCGACCATATTAAAAAAGATTTCAACAAAACCTCGTTGCTGAAATATTGCATTATACTTACGGCAGCTATTGAAATACCGCCTATCAAAATACCCAAGATGAGGATGGTCATAATATTTGAAATGCGGAGCGAGACTATGAAAATAAGAAACAGTACAAGTCCTGCGCCTGCCCATGCTGCTATTACAATAAGCCAGTTTGCAACCAATCCCTCTATTGCCACACCCAGAAATGTCGAAAAGCCTAACACAACAATTGCCACACCCAGGCTAGCGCCTGCACTAATACCCAGTACGTCGGGGCCGGCTAAAGGATTTCTGAACATGGTTTGCATCTGTAAACCGCTGACACTTAAGGCAACTCCGGCAAGCAGGGCTGTAATGGCCTTGGGCAGACGAAAATTCAGAATAATCAGGTTCCATTCTTCTTTGCCGGAATTTCCGGTGTATAATGCCTGCAAAATATTTTTAACCGGAATATGTACAGAGCCCAGCAATAAATCCATTACAAACAGCAGAACTAATAAGAAAAATAAAAAAATAAAAACCCGGAGTGTGCGCTTCACCTTTTAGCAAGTTTTGAGAGTACAACTATCTTAAACGATCGTAAGATTTTACCAAATTTTCATCCTTTTTAATGCGACCATAAGCAAGCCAGGTGCAAACGGCTGCCAACAATGGAAAAACGGAGGCTATATGAAAAACTACCGTCATTCCTGTATGTTTAAGGTATAAAAGCTGCGACAGTGCAGTTAAATTCAAAATAACCAGAGCGATAGTGCTAATTACACACTGTTTCATCTGTGTTTTCCGGCGCTTGTATAAAAAGATAGAGATAAAAATTATAAAAGCTGTAAATCCCAACAGGAATAACAACACGAATTCGAATAACAAAGATGATTTTTTGAGCGTCAGTTCAAGAAGGCTTAATGGCAAATCCTGATTAATGTTTCCGGTTAAAACAGCTATCGGTACAAAACAACAAATAAGTATAAGTGCTAAAGCACCTAACAGGTATAAAGTTTGAATGCGTTGTATCATATTCTATCGATTTTAAATTCATATACTATTTAAGTAAACAAAGTAATTAATTCTAATGTTAATTATCTAATATTCGTCTTACAAAACTAAATTAAGGTATTAACAGTTTGTTAATATTTTTATAGGCACTTAGTGCCCAAAAGAGTATTTTATTTTATTATTTTGTATTAAAAGAAGGGTGGTATGAACGAAAAAGAATTACAGGCTATCCTCACACTTCTGGAAGACCCGGATAAAGAGATATACGAAACTTTGTATCAGTCTCTTATGAATAAGGGTGTGGAGATAGTTTCTGACTTGGAGAAAGCATGGGAGGCGTCGGAAAACTCGGAAATACAGTACAAGATTGAAAATCTGATCCATAAAATTCAACTTAATTTTGTTCAAAAAAGTCTGTCTAACTGGATTAAGGATGGCGCTATTGATCTATTAGAAGGAGCTTACATTATTGCTCGTTACCAATATCCTGATTTGGAGATGGGTGAGATTTTAACTCCATTGGAAAAAATTAAGCATGATGCATGGCTTGAGATTAATGAAAATCTTACCGCATTGGAAAAGGTACGAATCTTGAATCATGTCATCTACGATATGCATAATTTTTCCGGGAATACAACTAATTACTATTCTCCACAAAATTCTTACCTGAATCAGGTGATCCTTTCGAAGAAAGGTAATCCTATTTCATTGGCGATCATTTATGCTGTTGTTGCCCAGAAACTGGGACTTCCTATATACGGTGTAAATCTTCCCAAAAATTTCATTCTGGCATTTAAAGATGAATTCTCAGAACTACTTTACCCTGATACAGATAGTGAAAATATCCTTTTTTATATCAATCCATTCAGTCATGGTGCAGTACTGGGTCGCAAGGAAATCGATTTCTTTTTGAAACAACAGAATATTACCTCCGATCCTATGTTTTATCAGCCTTGTACGAACCTTGAAATAATTCAGCGGTTATTGCTTAACCTTATCTATGCCTACGAAAAATTGGGATATGAACAGAAGATCAAAGAGCTGAATGATTTACTCAAGATCTCTAAAATAATAGTATAAGTTATCTATGGAAACTATACGCTGTCCCTGGCCTGCCAATCATAAACTCGCCATTGTATATCACGATGAGGAGTGGGGTGTACCAGTTCACGACGATTACAAACATTTTGAATACCTGGTATTGGACGCTTTTCAGGCAGGACTTAGCTGGAACACCATCCTGAATAAACGGGAGAATTTTCGTAAAGCTTTTGACAATTTTGATTTTGAGAAAATAGCAAAATACAACGATAAAAAGATAGAACAACTGCTTAACGATGCCGGCATAATCAGGAACCGCCTTAAAATAAATGCTACAATATCCAATGCTATTGCTTTTATGAAAGTGAGGGCTGAATTTGGCTCGTTCGATAATTATGTTTGGAAGTTTATAGGTGGTAAACCTATTGTTAATAAAAGCAAGGAGCTGAAGGATATTCCACCTAAAACTGTTTTGTCCGACGCTATGAGTAAGGATTTGTTAAAGCGGGGTTTTCGTTTTGTGGGTTCTACCATCTGTTATGCCTACATGCAGGCAGCGGGCTTAGTCAACGATCATATCATAGACTGCTATCGTTATCCACAACTACTGAAATTACGGTAAATTTACCATTTTATCACAATTCACAACAGATAACCCGGATTAACACAGATATTTGATCTGAGAAAATTTGTGTGAATCTGTGGTAAAAGCTTGGAATGAAAGTTTAAAATGATTTATCTCAATTCATAAGTACATTTTAATATGCAATATTTTGGGAAAATATTAATTCTTATAGGAATATGCATTGCTTTGATTGGTATTGTATTATATTTTGCCGGAAATAAATTGTCCTGGCTCGGACATCTTCCTGGTGATATCAGAATTGAAAAGGATCAATTCAGGTTTTATTTTCCATTTACCACCATGCTTATTATAAGCGCTTTAGTAACGTTAGTATTAAGTCTTATCAAAAGGTTTTTCAAGTAAGAAATCCGGGATTAAAGTTGGTCTATTTGCATTTTCTAATAAATAAATTATCTTTATTCCAACTATTAACTAATAATTTTAATTTAACTAACTAATCTCTTGGAGGAAAAGTATGAAAAATCTTTTTTTAGCATTAACTATTGCGTTATTTGTAGCATCTTGTTCTAAAGAACTTGTTACACCAACACTAAAACAAGCCAATGACTTAAAAGCAACATGGTCGTCATCCGACCAATGGGCGTCTTGGAGTAATGGCGGCTACACCGTTTATAATAATATCTGGGGTAGTGGTTATGGTCCACAAACCATTTGGGCAAACTCGTACAGCAATTGGGGTGTATGGGCAAATCATCCCAATACAAGCGGTATTAAGTCCTATCCAAATTGCGAAAAAGTTGTAAACAAAGCGTTGAGTTCATTAGCTACTTTGAAAAGTAGTTTCAATTGCACTGTTCCTAGTAGTGGTTCGTTTAACACTGCTTATGATATCTGGTGCAATACTTACACCTACGAAATTATGTTGTGGGTGAACTGGCGTGGTTCAGTTGGACCAATTGCTGGTAGTTGGGATGCAAGTGGAAAACCTGTTGCAAATTATACCAATGTCAATGTAGGTGGGTACACCTGGAATGTTTACAAAGGTTCAAATGGTTCCAACCAGGTTTTTTCATTCTTAAAAACCAGCACTACCAGTTCAGGAACTGTTGATATCAAAGCCATACTAAACTGGGTTAAATCAGTAGGTTGGTTTGGAAGTGTAACCGTTTATAAAGTTCAGTTAGGTTGGGAAATCACTTCTTCCAGTGGCGGACTGAATTTCGGAATGAATAGTTACTCAGTTACTGCGAACTAAAAATATTTGTTTTTGTCCTGAAAAGGAGGTGGACGTTTGTTTCACCTCCTTTTTTTTGAAATATAACTAAGATGACAGATACAAGAACCAAGAGTCAAGAGCTTTTGCACCACGACGTGGCAACTATAGCTAAAAAGACGATATAACCTGCCTTATCCGGACGCTGAGTTTATATACAGGATTAACTTCCCGAGGCGATTCCGACAGCTGGCGGATGACTTAAATAAAGCCTTCAGCCTAAAATTCTGACTTTGGAGATAGCTAAATTGTCTGAAACAATTAGTAGCATTAAAACTATATGCCATCGGAATTGTTGTAATATCCTAAGAATTAAACAACTCTTCAATCAAAAATAAATAAAAATGGATGCAGTATTATCGCCCGAAGAACTTCGAAAAATGGATGCCTATTGGCGTGCCGCTAATTACCTTTCGGTTGGCCAAATTTATTTGTACGACAATCCTTTGCTCAAAAAACCGCTAAAACTTGAACATATAAAACCCCGGTTACTGGGTCATTGGGGTACTACGCCTGGCCTCAACTTCATCTATGTGCATCTGAACAGGATCATCAAGAAGTACGATCTCAATATGATCTATGTTACAGGTCCAGGTCATGGTGGTCCGGGACTTGTGGCCAATACTTATCTGGAAGGTACCTACAGCGAATTTTATCCAAACATTTCCCAGGATGAAATTGGATTAAAGAAATTATTTACCCAGTTTTCCTTTCCGGGGGGAATACCCAGTCATGTCGCTCCGGAAACACCAGGTTCTATCAATGAAGGCGGTGAACTTGGTTATTCACTTTTACATGCATATGGAGCGGTTTTTGATAATCCTGATCTGATTGCATGTTGCGTTGTGGGTGATGGTGAGGCAGAAACAGGAGCTCTTGCAACCAGCTGGCATTCCAATAAATTTTTGAATCCCGAACACGATGGAGCGGTTTTGCCAATACTACATCTCAATGGATATAAAATTGCTAATCCAACAGTATTGGCCAGAATGAGCGATGAAGAGTTGGTGCAGTTGTTTAACGGTTATGGTTATCAGGTGTATTTTGTAGAAGGTGATGATCCGGCAACAATGCATCAGCTGATGGCAGAAACCCTGGATACCATTACAAGCCAAATTTTGGCTATTCAAAAGAAAATCCGAAAAGAAGGGTTTACAGAACGACCACTATGGCCTATGATTATTTTACGCAGCTTGAAAGGCTGGACAGGTCCAAAAATAGTTGATGGTTTGCAAGTTGAGGGTTCATTCAGATCTCATCAGGTTCCGCTATCAGAGTTAGCAACCAAACCCGGTCATATTAAAATGCTCGAAGAATGGATGAAGGGTTATAAGCCTCAAGAACTTTTCGATGAGTATGGAAGTTTACTACAGGAACTAATGGATTTGGCTCCTGTAGGTGATCGCAGGATGGGGGCCAATCCACATGCCAATGGAGGGCTTCTTCTGAAAGAGCTTAAAATGCCCGATTTTCGTGAGTATGCGGTTAAAATATCCAAACCTGGAACTATTGAAGGTGAGGCAACCCGTGAAATGGGAAAGTTTATCAGGGATGTGATTGTTTTAAATGCTAAGGACCGTAATTTTAGACTAATGGGTCCCGATGAAACTAACTCCAATCGGCTAAACGCGGTGTTTGAAGTAACAAATCGTATTTTTACAGGCAAAATAATTTCCACAGATGATCACATTTCACATGATGGCCGTGTGATGGAAGTGCTTAGTGAACACATGTGTCAGGGTTGGCTGGAAGGTTATCTCTTAACCGGGAGACATGGCTTATTTTCATGCTACGAGGCTTTTATTCATATTATTGATTCGATGTTTAACCAGCACGCCAAATGGCTGAAAACTACCAATCATATTCCCTGGCGTAGGCCCATAGCATCGTTGAATTATCTGCTTACTTCCCATGTATGGCGGCAGGATCATAATGGATTTAGTCATCAGGATCCGGGTTTCATTGACTATGTGATTAACAAGAAAGCCGATATAGTGCGCGTTTATCTTCCTCCTGATGCCAATACGCTCCTTTCTGTTATTGATCATTGTATGCGGAGCCGTCAGTACATCAATGTGATTGTAGCAGGCAAACAGCCGGCTTTGCAATACCTTGATATGGATTCTGCCATTAAGCATTGTACAGAAGGAATCAGCATATGGGAATGGGCCAGTAACGACATATGTGATGAACCTGATGTGGTTATGGCTTGTGCCGGGGACGTTCCAACACTGGAAACTTTAGCTGCGGTGGATATTCTGAGGCAAAGTTTTCCGGAATTAAAAGTACGTGTCATTAATGTAGTCGATTTAATGACCATACAGTCTGCTAATGAGCATCCCCATAGCTTGACGGATAAAGAATTTGATACACTTTTCACCACAGACAAGCCTGTGATATTTGCGTTTCACGGCTACCCCTGGTTGATACACCGTCTCACATACAGACGCACTAATCATGATAATTTTCATGTACGGGGTTATAAGGAAGAAGGGACTACCACCACACCTTTTGATATGGTGGTAATGAATGATCTGGATCGTTTTCACCTGGTTATGGATGTAATTGATCGGGTGCCTAAACTCGAAAAGATAGGTGCTCATATACAACAGGCTATGCGAAACAAAATCATCGACCACAAACAATATATTGCAATACATGGCGATGATATGCCGGAAATAAAAAATTGGACCTGGTCGTATTAAGTTGTTCCGGGTTAGAGGTCTGATTCCAGGCTAGATAGGAAGTTTTTTTTAAAAATTTATTGTGATTGATGCAGAAATACACGTAAACTTGCTGCTTACGCTAGTTTACCAATCATCCTGTTAATACTTTAGTGACTTTGCGCTAATTGCGAAAACTTTAACTTTTCATTTAAAAAGTTGATGGGTTCATAAAAAAAAGAATCTAATTCGCTTTTGTTCATACAATAAGCGCTACCAAAACCAAAATCGTCGAAATTCTTTCTTATTTCAAAGTGCAGATGGTCGTAAGGGCCTCTAAATCTGCGAACTTCCCTGTGGGTAAACAATTTACCTACTTTGGTATCTGTGCCAACCGTATCGCCATTTTCAACGTAAATATTTTTTAAATGGATGTACGATGTAAATATAAATGAACCGTCAGATAACTTATGCTTTATGATAAGTGATGAAAATGGATCTTTGATTTTTTTATAGCAAACAATTCCCCTGGCAACGGGGTAAATATAAATTCCTGTATCCATGTTTAACGGAACAATGTCGGCGCCGGAGTGTTTATGGCCTCTATAATGGCTTATGCGGCTTGCCCCAAATGGACTCCGTATTTTTATTTGATTAATGTCTGTACGGAATTTTACGGCAAATGGGAGCAACCACTGATTGACTGTGTCTAAAGGCTCAACCTCTACAAAATTGGCAATATGTTCCGCTATTTTTTCTACGTAACATTTCCCAACCCCCGAGTTTGGGTCTTTTCGGTCAAACAAGGTTGGTCGCCTTACGATTGCTGCTTTTTTTATGGAGTCACTTTTATTTACTTTGGAATTGGCGTTTTGGTTGGCCTGATACCCATCGATGCCAAATAGTAGTAAAATAATAAATATAAGTTTCATTATTTTCATTTATTAATATCTTGTTGAATTTTGAAGACTGGCAAATATAGTACAAAATGTATTGATATTAATAACAACCCGGGGGCGCTAAATAGTATACAAATCATACGTTATTTTTTTGCATAAAGAAACGTCCTGAGCCTTTTGATAGTACAACTTAAACGCATTGTACCATATACGCTGGCATGATCAAAGCGTTTCTAAGAAATCTTCAATATTGAATATTATGAAGAGCTCTCTTATAATCCATCTGGTGCTGCAAAGTGCCTGCAGCGGGAAAGAGAAAGGCTACTTAAATCTTCAGAGGTTCAGTCTAAATTATAATTTTGTTAAGAAGGAAAATGATATCTTTGATAAGTTAAACTGCAATGAATTTGGTTATTGAAAACATATAAGTTACAGGAGAAGCCGAAAACCTGAAAGAGTAGGCAACTAATAAATAATTACCTATGTCAATAAACTTTGCAAACCTCGATGCAGCACAAAATGATGTGCTTACCAATCTGAAAAACATGGATAAAGGTCCTGCTAACCCAAGTACGCTGGCTATCATGAAAAAAAAATTATCAGCTGCTAAAGGTACACTGCCGCCCATTTATCAGAAAGCCATATATGAACCTTTTTTGGCAATCATTAACAAATTAACTGAAGCGGATTTTGCTAAGGCAACAGACCCAAATTCGGACACCGGCTATATTATTTTTGATATAGCACAGGCTATCATCCAAAATTCCGAAGGGTATGAAGCTGATGCTACAGATGCGTTTGAGGAGGTTGTAAGCGATTTATATGATGGCTTTCTGAGTGCTGAAGATAGGCGCAATATAAAATTGCCTGATTATGAAGTTTTGCCTCCATTGGTAAAGTGGGGTAACCCCGATTACGGCCCTTATACATTAACATCCGATGCAACTGCTACGTTTGATGTTAATTGTGCTGTGGTGAATCTCCCGCCATCTCATGCTCATGGTGCATTAATGGGGTGGGCTTGTCTGGGACATGAAACAGCCGGTCACGACATTTTACATGCTGATGAAGGATTGCTTGATGAAATGGCAAAAGCAGTGAAAACAGCTATCAAAGCGGATAAACAAATAAAGAGTGCGAGCATGCGAGATACGCTGGCTTTATACTGGAGTACCCGCATGGACGAAACCGCATCGGATCTTATGGGTGTACTCAATCTGGGACCTGCGGCAGCAGCTGTTATTATCCCTTATTTCAGAGGGTTGCTGGGCTCTTTTGGAATGCCTCAGAAATTGCGATCTGCAGGTGACAAGGACGATGTTCATCCCGCTGATATTTTACGTGTCATGTTGGGGGCGGCAGCCGTTCGATTACTTTCTTTTACAGATAAAAATGCATGGGCCGATACCATTCTTTCGGAGGGATTAAAGGATATGACAAGTATAGTGCTTAATTCCTCTTCAAAGATCGATCAGGCATCTGCGCAACGATCGGCTGACATTGTAGCTAAAGTTGTAATGCAAACCGATTTCACATCTTTACTAAATCACTCTTTACAGGAAATACAAGACTGGGCAGATAAAGACGAAAAAATTGTAGCTGACCTACGAAAAATAGTCTCCAAACCATCTAAAGCGAAAATATCGAAAGACGCTTATGCAACTCATGTTTTAGCTGCTGCTGTCTATGAAGGCCTGTTGGTAAAACAGGATATCGCCCCGCTGTTTAAGAACATGATAAAAATACTGAAGCAAATGCACAATAACAACCCTAGTTGGGGACCTTTATATATTCTGCATCCGGGGGATTTAAGAAGAGAATTTATTATTGACTTTCCGCGCTAATTGATTAACCCGCGAACGCACGAAGACGCAAAGAACGGGATTACGAGCAAGGAATAATGATATTTGATTTATGATGTAAATATAGGACGACATTATTATTAAAATGGTAGACTCTAATGTGTCCACAGTGTGCCATAAAACTTATTAAATTTAAGTAATGTCGTCCTTACAGGACTTAAACTACTTTAGCAGTATCCTCTACTTCCATATTGCCGTTCCTACGAAACTTTGCCCTCACTTCTGATTCATCCTTTTAATTCCAATCTTAAGAGTACATTAACAGCAGTCTTAGTTATCAATTTTTAGATTCGTATACTTTTTAATGAGATAATAAGGTAATTTCATGAGTGTTATGGTTTTCTAAGATTTGAAAAGGAAAAACAAGGTTAAATCAATTAATTGATGTAGATCATTCTGATCAATGAAGCATATCATCAATGCTGTTAATGTACATCATATTTGGAATATAAAATCCGAAAATTTATTCATTTATTTTTAGATCAATATTCTGGCGAATTTTTTTGAATTTCAGCGTTATTCCTTTGCATTAACAAAATTTTAAATTAGGATAATTTATTAAATTTTAGATAGTTATCTAACTGCTAACAATATGCTACTCATTTAATATTATAAATTCACGAAAAAAATATGATCTTAGTGGCAAATGATTTAGGAATGACCATAGGGAACAGTGCAAAATTAGTAATCAATGAAACCAGAAAAAGAATAGGTACTATCTGACCAATTAAATTTAAATTATCACGTAATGAAAATACTAATCTTAGTTTTTCTATTAATGACAGTGTGTGTATTTTGTAATGCACAAACTATTTATGACAGTATACAGAATGCGTCGGCAAAAAAACCGGAATCTGAAGTGAAAACAATATTTTCTGTTAACACATCTAAGCTTATCCAATTATCAGGCTATACCCATATCAGGTATCAATTTTTTGAAGAAAAAACAAAAAATGACGGGTTTGACATACGTCGTGCAAGATTAAATGTCAAAGGTGCTTTTACACCTTCCTTCAGTTACAGGTTGCAGATTGATTTTGTAAATAGTCCGAATTTATTGGATGCATATGCAGAGTATAAATTGAATAAAATAGTTGTATTTACCTTAGGTCAGTTTACAGTTCCTTTTTCTTTAGAAAATACTACCCCTGAATTAAGTATGGAATCAATTGACCGTTCACAGGCTGTCGAAGCCTTGGTTGGCAGAACTAAAGATATTATAGGAAATCAGGGTGGGCGAGATATAGGTATACAGGTTGGAGGAAGCTTAGTAGAACTCAATAATTCGCCATTGATCGAATATAAACTGGGCCTTTTCAATGGTGCGGGGGTAAATACGAGTGATAATAATAATGATAAAGATGTTGTGGGAAGAGTGTTGCTTCATCCCATAAAAGGCATCGATGTTGGAGGTTCTTTTTATAATGGAATGGGTTACTATGGTCAGATGCCCAAAAATCATATACGAAACCGTTACGGATGCGATATCGCACTTAGGTTTGCTAACGCTACTTTTCGAGCCGAGTACCTACATGGCAAAGATAGTACAATAAATCGTGCGGGGTTTTATTTACAAGCGGGTTATTATATAATTTCCAAAACATTACAACTTTTAGCTAAATACGATACCTATAATCCAAATAAAGATGTTTCCCACAATTCTACGACAAACTATATTATTGGGGTAAATTATAATTTCACTGAGAATATAAGACTTCAGGCATCCTATTCCATAAGGAAAGAAGAAAGTGTGGAAATTAAAAATAATTATGCGGTTGTTGAATTCCAAATTGCTTTTTAATGACCTGTTTATGTTTTTTATTTTGATGATCATTTATTTTGCAATATTGTTTTAATCAATAGCGGTTCTTTCTTCTTTTACCCTCTTTATTCATGCTGTTATTACGGCGGGTTTTATTTTTCATACATATTTGAATTTAGCATCCATTTTATTTGTTAAAAATATATAAAATATTGGGTTTATATAAATTGATAAAATAATGTGACGTGCTGTTTTAGCTCATAAAGTTGTAAAATAATGATCACATGACCTACCATTGAACGGCAACTTTTATTGCCATTTAATTGTTTTATTTTCAACGTTACAATATATCATTAAGTGCCTAAAGTTATAAGTGCATGTAATGGCTGAGGTCACAATTTGACCTTAGTTGCTTTAATTCACCTCAAACTTCAGTTTATGGAATCAAAAATTGCACTCATTTTTGTTATCCTTCTCTGCTTAATTCTAGTACTTATTATTTCACTGGTATTGATGTTTTGGAAACGTTTTAGAAAGACTGGAGTACGGTCATTCTTCAGTGTATTCTTCTTACTCCTTATATTAAGTTTGTTTCATTTTATTCCGCGACATTTCAAAAGAGACTATTTATCCAAGTCGGCGGGGTTATCACAAATTTCATTTCGCAGTTATGCCGATTCATTGCACTTTTATATTGGCTCTGTTGGTAATGTTGAAGCAATTACAAATCCCAAATTTTATAATAATTTCAATTCTGTAACACCAGAAAATGAATTAAAAATGGGAGCTTTATTTAAAAATAGTGAAATTGGAGAATATGATTTTAGTCATGCAGACTCGATTGTGAATTCTGCGTTGAGCCGAAATATTCGGGTGAGGGGGCATGCATTGGTGTGGGGAAAGCTTTCCGGTGTTTTTAAAAGACCTGATTTGGATCATTATCTTAAGGACTTTCCAATTGAAGAAAGAAGCAATGCGCTTTGGAATTTAATGAGAAATTATATTACCACCTTATTAAAACATTATAAAGGGAAAATATATGTTTGGGATGTGGTGAATGAACCTCTCGATTTCAGGAAAGCAGGTGAACTCGAAAAAAATGTCTACTATCGCTATTTAGGAGAGAATTATATAGCCAGGATTTTTCGTCTTGCACATAGCATTGATCCTGATGTAAAACTATACCTGAACGAGCAACTCAATAGTTATGATGATAAAAGATCAGAAGCTTTTTATAATCTTGTGAGGAAGCTTAAAGATGATAATGTTCCTATCAACGGTGTTGGTATTCAATCGCACATCATCTACATGCTTCCTAACTTAGATGAATTTGAAAGCTATCTGCAGAAATTTACTGCATTGGGATTAGAGGCAGAGATTACTGAATTGGACGCCAGGCTAATCCTCTTTCGTAAAAACCCTGATCCATACAAAGCTCAGGGAGAATTTTACGGGAGTCTTCTAAGAATATGCATTAATAACCCGTTTTGCAGAGGAATCACATTTTGGGGCTTTACAGATAACCATTGCTGGTTTGATAATTTAATTTGGTTCACCAAGCCCAATGAACCTTATTTATTTGACAAAGATATGAATCCGAAACCTGCTTTTGAAGAATTATATAGAAGTTTCCAGCGATATAGCGGGCAAACCATCAGTGATAATGACTTCATAAATTACTAAATCTTTCAGCTTTCCCTTTTTTTATGCAACAACATGTTAACTGCGTCATCCAGCGATCCGGCGCGGAGTACCTTGCCTGAATTTACAAAATAAATTTCATCGGCATTCTCTATGGTATTCAACCGGTGTGCAATAATAACTTTGGTGGTGGTAGCGGGAAGCTTTTGCAGAATGTTATCAAGCAATTGTTCTGTAACCGTGTCGATATTAGCGGTGGCCTCGTCGAGGATCAGTAATTCCGGTTTCCGTAACACAGCGCGCATAAAGGCAATCAACTGTTTTTGGCCAAGGCTGATACCATCGCCTGTGCTTTGTATCTTTGCTTCTAATCCTCCGTCGAATCGTTCGAGAAGGCTTGAAAGCCCTGTCTCCTCTATAGCTTTCATCAATTGGCCATTTGAATATTCCCTATAATCGGGATTCCCGTATAATATATTTTCTCTAATTGTGCCATTAAATAAGAAAGGTTCCTGCAAAATAAAGCCAATCTTTTTTGAACGTTCCTCCGGCTGTAAAGCCCGGATGTCTTTTCCTTCCAAAAGAATAGCGCCTTTAGTGGGATCGTAAAGACGTGCAATTAAAGAGGCTGTGGTAGTTTTTCCGCCACCAGTGGGGCCCACCAAGGCATAGGTTTTCCCTTTTTCCAAATCGAAATTAATGCGGTGCAGAACTTCTGTGCCGTTCGGATAGCTGAATGATACATTTTTGAACGACAATAACGAAGTTGAGGTTACTTCTTTTTTATCTTCTAACACAGGAAGGTCAGTTTCCAACGATAAGATCTGAGATATCCTGTCCCAACCTGCCATGGCCACCTGAAAGTTTGCCCACAAAGTAGCTAATTGCCGGAGTGGATTATAAAAGTTGTTAATATAGGCGAGAAAGCTAATTAATAACCCAATTGTAAAATGTCCGGTGGAAATTAAAAAAATACCAAAGACCAGCACAATCAATAGTCCCATGTTGGACGAAAGGCCAAAAACCGGTATAAAAACATTATTAGCCAATCCTGCACTTATGGAAGTGGAATAATTTTGCTGATTGGCTTCATCAAAACGTTCTCGGAAATAATCACGACGGTTAAAAGCCAGAATTACCCTGAAATTATTCAAACTCTCCTGAATTTCCGCACTCATTCCGCCTACACTTTTTAGGTTGATGGCGTTTTTCCGCTTCACCCATGGTGAAATCGCTTTGGTAAATATCCATAGCAATAAAGCTGGAGCCAGTGCCGCTGCTCCCAAGGGTAAATTAATACTTAAAAGAAATATTGCGGCTCCCGTCATAATAAAGATGCTACCGATGAATTGCATCAATGATTGCGAGAAAAATTGGTTTAATTTGTCGGTATCGTTATTGATCCTGGAAATGAGATCTCCCGCTTTATTCTGGTTGAAGAAGTCAAGCGGTAATTCCTGCAACTTATTAAACACCGCATTACGCAGGCTGAACAACATGCGTTGTCCAACTCCACCCATTAGTTTGGTCTGGAAATAACTGGTAAACAGAGCCAGAAGGTACATGCAAAGTAGTATTCCGGAAAATAACACTACACCGTGATATTGTTTTGTTACAATGTATTTATCTATAGTATGTCCAATCATCACAGGGCCAAGCAAATTGAGAGTTGCGTTAATCAGTATTGCGATTGATGCAATAATGAGGGTGTTTTTTTCTTCCGAGATCAGCAATAATAGCTTTTTTAATGCTACAAGTGTCGATTTCTTTTGCTCTTTTTGGCTTTGATTAATGTTAAGATTGTAATTCATAATGACTGGTGCTTCGTTGAGAATTGTAAATTTGTGCGTATTCCGGGCAGGAATCTTTTAAATCCTTATGGGTGCCTTTGGCAATAACTTCACCTTCCATAAGCAAAATAATCTGTTCGAAATGCTTTACCGGTGCTATTTTTTGTGTAACCGAAATCAGGGTCAGATCCGGGTAATTGTTTTGCAGGTTACATAGAATTTTCTGTTCGGTTTGCCGGTCAACCCTTGCCGTAAAATCGTCGAGTAATAGAATTTTTGGGTTAATGGCTAATGCCCTGGCAAGCATGATTCTTTGTTTTTGTCCTCCTGACAGACTTGAGCCACGTTCAGAAACTAAAGTATCTAATTTTTGTGGTAAAGCGTCAATGAAATCTTTTAGCTCTGCAGTAGCAATTGCCTTTTCCAGCGATTCATCATCTACCGTGTTGCTGAAAGCTATGTTTTCTCTCAAGCTTAAATTAAACATAATACTATCCTGAAAAACAAATCCTACCTGACTGTGGAATGAATCCTTTTTATAATTGTCAAGGTCTATTCCATCAAATTCAACGCTGCCTGAATCAGGTTTTATAAGTGCTGTTAACAAATATAAAAGTTGACTTTTGCCAGCTGCGGTCGGTCCTATAACTGCCGTATTCGTACCTGCTTTTATAGAGAAGGTTACATTTTTTAATGCAGGCTTATCTCCAAATAGCAATGTTACATCCTTTAGCTCAATATTTCCCTGTAAACCTGCTTCTACCGTACCTGTCTCAATAGGTTCGGTTGCATCCAAAACCTGCGTCAATCGCTCATATGAAGCAGAGGCTTGAGCAATTATGTTGCTCATAAAGCCAATGATAATGATCGGGAAAATCAGAATATAAAGGTAGCTGTTGAAAGCAGCAAATTCTCCCAGCGTCATTTTCCCAGTAATTACAAAGTGTCCCCCTAAAGCAAGGATGGTAAGTTGAGCAAGGTTTGCTGTGAACGTGATAATAGGGATAAGCGTAGCAAATAACATCAAAATGGACAGCCCAAGATCTCTGGCCTTGGCGTTCGCCGCCAGAAATTTATTAGATTCAAGTTGCTGTGAATTCAGTACTCTTATAATGGCTGACCCCAGTATACTTTCATTGATAACCTTATTCAGCCAGTCAATTATTTCACGGCTCTTTTTGAATAAAACCCTCACTTTTCTGAGTACGATAAAAAAGGTACCCCCAATAATAGGAATGATCGCAATAACAGGTAAAGCTAATTGCCAATTGATCTTCAATAACATGAAACACGAACCTATAATTATAAATATGGATGAGGTTATGGACACCACCGCTTGCGAAACAAATAATTTTATCGAATCAATATCTGAAGTTAAGTTTGTAAGAAGTCGCGAAGGGCTAGTCTTCTGGATATATGCATAACTCTGCCTTGAAATTTTAGCAGAGAGTTTTTTACGGATGTCCCTGGCAACTTTTTCTGAAGCATACGTTTGCACTATACTTTGCAGAATAGTAAAGAAAAATATGAAACAGGTTGCTACGGAAAATTCTATAATGATAGTTTTCATGATAAAGTGCCCTTTTGAATAGGCATCTATTCCATTTGCTATGATTATCGGAAGAAGTAGATTTGCTCCATTGCTTATAAGGGCGAACAATATTAGAAAAGAAATCATTCTCTTATAAGGTTTTAAGAGGCCAAAGATATTTGGCTTAGCTTGCTTTTCAGAAACTCCTTGTATGGTTGGTTTTTTCATATGTCAATAGATCACTAAGAAAACACAAAAGTAACGCTTATTTTTTCTACTTGTAGTGTAATAATCGGCGAATTGGTTTTTGCCACCGTTTAATGAACGAATTTTTACTATGAAAATGAGTTCGTAAAGATAAAGTTCATCTCCTTTCCAATTTTTATGTAATTCTTTAAATTCCGCAATTTTGAATTTTTATGGACTGTCTTAGTACTCAGTACTTAGTACTCAGTACCTGTATTTTTTGTTTAGCTTTTCTTTATGTTTTATTGTATAGATTGAAAAGAAGCACTACTTTTGTGACATTAACCAATGTTATACATAAATGGACGATGACCCTGCGATAAAAATGAGTATTAACCTGATATAGTAGGGTTGGTCTGGTATTTTCTACACCTTCCTTCTGTATCTAAAATAAGGGAGGTGCGAATGACTTCTTTCAAAACGTTTTTTTTAAGCCGCATACTCGGTAGAAATGTGTACGATACCAATGGCAAATATATTGGTGTTGTTAAAGATTTAATGATTGATACCGGTGCGCTAACGGCAAATCAGATCCCGCCTTTTGGCCGACCTGTTGTAACAGGCATCAAGCTTAAAATTGGTAGAGAATTAAAAATCTTTTCTTTTCGTTATTTTGAAATCACTAAAATTGCCCGCAAAATTGAGGTAACCGGGCATCAACTTGTTGAATTGTCCGATGAAAACATTAGTAATGGTTTGTTTCTGGGACAGATTATTCTCGACAAGCAGATTGTTGACTTAAATGGCAGAAAGCTTGTTCGTGTTAACGATGTAAGACTGGTGGCATTAACCGAAGGTACTTATGCTATTGCTGTTGACGTAGGTGTTGAAGGACTATTGCGGCGGATTGGTGTTTCTTATCAAATAAAAATTTTACTTTCCATATTCAATTTCACAGTTCCATCAAAATTTATTTTATGGGACGACGTTGAGGCGGTTGATTTTTCAAATCTTAACATTAAATTGTCCAAAACTTACTCCAAGCTGCATACCCTTCACCCTTCCGATCTTGCTGATATTATCGAAGAATTAGGAAAGAGTACAAGTGCCAATGTATTCTCTGCTCTCGATGAAGAAAAAGCTGCAGACGTATTGGAAGAACTTGAAAAGGAAACACAGATTCATATTATCGAAAGCCTTCCGGTTGAAAAGGTTGCCGATGTACTCGAAAAGATGCCTGCTGATGAGGTTGCTGATATTCTGGATGGATTGGAAGACGAGAAAGCAGAGTCGCTGCTGAATGAAATGGAAGCCGGATCGTCACAGGAAGTCAGGGATATTTTGGAATACCCCGATAGAACAGTAGGTAGCTTAATGAACACCGAAGTATTGGCTTTTAATGAAAACAAAACGGTGGAAGATGTTATCAGTGAACTTCGAAATCTGCAGCCAGAAGCAGAAGAATTATATAATCTGTTTGTAACCTCCGATACGCAGGAGCTTGTGGCAACATTTTCTCTGCGCGATTTGGTTGTATCGCCACCCAATGCTCTCCTCAAACAAATAATGAAGACAGATCCTATCTATATATACGATAATCAGGAGATTGATGATATTGCCGAAATTATTTCGAAGTATAATTTACTGGCATTACCGGTTGTAAACAAAGAGCATCAGTTGGAAGGAATGGTTATCATCGATGACGTTGTTGAGGATTTGATTGATAAACGCAGGACTAACAGATAGGAGGGTAGGATATGTTAAAAGGAAGGACAAGATCACTGCTCAAAAAGATTGCATTATTTCTGGCTATTCTGGGGCCAGGTATTATAACAGGCAGTGTTGATAATGACGCCGGTGGAATTACAACCTATTCGGTTGCCGGAGCACTGTATGGCTACAATTTAATTTGGACGCTCATACCATCATTTATTGTGCTCATAGTTATTCAGGAAATGAATGCACGTATGGGTATTGTTACTGGTAAAGGGCTTGCGGATCTAATAAGAGAAAATGCCGGGGTAAAAGTTACCTTTTTTATATTCGTTGGCTTACTTATTGCTGATATTGGTAATACTACCACTGAGTTTGCAGGGGTTGCCGGCAGTATGGAGATATTTAGTGTAAGCAAATACATTTCTGTGCCCATAGTTGCTGCACTGGTATGGCTTTTAGTGGTAAAGGGAACCTATAAAGTAGCAGAACGCATTTTTTTGATTTTCAGTGTATCATTACTGACCTATGTGATTTCGGCAGTAATGGGAAAACCACATTGGGGTGAAATTGGTACAGCCATTATTCACCCAAAGCTCAATATTAACGGAGAAAGCCTTGCTATGATCGTAGCACTGGTAGGTACCACAATAGCCCCATGGATGCAGTTCTATATGCAATCATCCGTGATTGAAAAGGGGCTTAAAATGAAAAACTTTAAGTATACCCTGGTTGATATTTTGGTAGGATGTGTGGCTACAGTGGTAGTTGCCTTTTTTATTATTGTTGCATGTGCTTCCACCTTGGGCGTAAATGGTATTAAAATTAATGAAGCGAAAGACGCTGCTGTAGCCCTCAAGCCATTGGCAGGAGTCTATGCTTCTGTTTTCTTTGCTTTTGGTCTTTTTATAGCTTCCATTTTTTCAGCAACTATTTTACCCCTGGCTACTGCTTTTTATGTGTGTGAGGCTTTTGGCTTTGAGGCAGGTATAGATAAAAAGTGGGAAGAAGCACCTGAATTTTATGTGTTGTACACGTCGATACTTGTGATAGCAGCAGGCATTATTTTAATACCCAATGCACCCTTAATTTCAATATCACTTTGGTCCCAGGTTGTTAATGGGCTTCTATTGCCAGTGGTATTGATTTGTATGATTCTTTTGGTGAATAACAAACGCATTATGGGAAAATACACCAATAAGCCTGTCAACAATGTTATTGGTTGGACTGCAGTTGTGGTTCTGGTAGGATTATCGTTATTGCTGATATTAACACAATTTATACATTTGAAAGTATAGAAGACGACTATTTAGCTAATTAACCAAATACTAATAATTTAGGACCACGAGTTTTAAACTGCGCGAGCACAGCTTAATCAGAAGCTAGCGCGGTTTCTTTTTTGACACATGCCTAAATCGTTGCTTTTGGAAATTGATACATTAAACTGTATACCTTTGGAAACTATATGGAGCACAGGTTAACTTGAACATAGCCTACAGAATAACAGCCTGTCAACTAATTAAGCGGTTTGCCACAATCCTTTACCATTGTAGATGTATCAAACGATATCGGTAGGTCAGTCTTTTTAATACAATAGATTGCGTATGGCTGAGTCAATGCCAATGACCTGCTGCAGTTTTCACCCGGATCACTGAAAACAACAGAAACTGTTAAGCCTTCATTGTTTTTTAGAATTTCATGGATGCCTATACTGTATCCACCCGATGGGCACCCGCCTCTATAAACAGCAATTAAAAAATTATTTTCGAAATCCACGCTATCCGGTTGTTCGATGTCGAATTCTATTAAATTACTTTTGGACTTGACTATGTAATTTTCAGCAATTGTGTGATTACAATGTTGGCCAACTTTCATTACTTTAAAATCAACTTTTTGTGCTACCAGGTTCCCTGTCATAAATAGGCCCAGCAGTAACACAGTAAATTTACATTTTCGTCTGTGTATCATACAAGTAGTAGTGTTAATCTCTTTTCTTATGTCTTATGTCTTGAATCTTGTGTCTTATGTCTAATAATCAAATGGTACCAAATTACTATGTGGTTTGATCGAAATACTGATGTTGCCTTGCATATATGTAATTGCATTACCTGAAATTAGCACCCGGTCACCTTTTTGCTGGCACCATATTTCACCCGAACGTTCAGAGAACTGTTGGGAGAATAAGATGTTCTTTTTTAATTTTTTGCTCCAATAGGGTGCCAGTGTGCTATGGGCCGATCCTGTTACCGGATCCTCATTAATTCCCGCTTTGGGAGCAAAAAAACGTAAAACATAGTCGCAATTTGTGCCAGGAGCGGTTGCTATAACTCCAAGACAGTCGAGCATTAGCAATTTACCAAAATCAGGCTTTAGCTTGAGTACCTCTTTTTCACTATTCAAAATCACCAAAAGATCACGTGACTTATACACTTCAGAAAACGATATGCCCAGTCCTTCCTTCAATAATGGGGTGGACTGGTAAGGATTGATCTCAAATACAGGAAAATCAAGTGTTATTTTTCCGTCTTCGCATTGCTTTACCGGCAATATTCCACTTTTAGTACGAAATTGTACAGTCTTATGCAAAAAGTTGTAGATGCTGAATAAAACATGCGCAGCAGCTAATGTAGCATGACCGCAAAGATCAACTTCCATTGTGGGCGTAAACCATTTGAGTTGAAATACTTCTTT
>CAYZNC010000008.1:0-47874 GCA_964478555.1 uncultured Bacteroidales bacterium
CAGGATCCATGGTGTTTGTAAGGACTGGTTTGTTTGTTTCAGTCCTCAACGGCTCTTGTGCAACATATGCCTTAATTTTGGAAGGAAAGCCATAAAGAGCTACACCCTGTGATGAACCGGACTGTAAGAATTCTTCCCAATATTGAATACCAACTTTCGTAGGTAATGGGCAAATACCGGTTAGTTTTTTAGCTAAAGCAATATCGTCTTGAGAAAGACTCATTCCTCCTTCTTCCCAATAAGGCCAATTAATGGATAGCGTCTTGCCAAAACGATTTTGCGCTCTCCTCATGGTTTCTCTGCTTTCTGCAAAAGAGTCTAAAAAATGATTCCCATAGGCGTAGTCACATTGTCCTAAATTGCCCATTACACCTGCAATGGAAGAAAACATGATAAATACATCCAAATTTTCCCCTCTGGTTGCCTGATCCAAATTAATTGCGCCATAAATTTTCGGTGCTAACACCTTTTCTATTTCTTCTTTTGATTTCTTGAGAATAAATGAATCTTTATTTACGCCTGCGCTATGAATCACGCCATTAATCTGTGAGAACCGGGCCTTTGCAGTTTTAACAACTACTTTCATGTCTTCTAATTTCGAAACATCGGCTTGCAGATAAAGAATTTCCGTATTGTAGGCTTTGAGTTGATTAAGTTTTTTCTCTTGTTCTGCGTTGAGTGCAGAGCGTCCAAAAAGAACCAATTTACACTGGAAGTTTTTTACCAGGTATTCACTGAAAATGAAACCCAAACCGCCTAAACCGCCTGAAACAATATAGACTCCATTTTGCTTCAATGGCAGTTCATTTATTCCGTTTTCAGTGTTGGTAAACGAAGCCAGCTCTCTGGCATAACGAATATATGTTTGTTTTTCTTTTTGGAATTTATAGCGAATTTCATTTCTGTTCCAGTTTTCATCCCTAAATTCATTCAAAATAATACTGGCTTTTTCTGATATTGAGATTTCAGGATTTTCTAAATCATTTTGAATTTCAATAACCTTTGCCATATATTTTGGACTTTCCAACGTAAGGGTTTTGAAAAAACCCCCAAGAGCAGCATTTTGCGGAGAAGGTATATTTGCATTACCGGAGAAAAGCGACAGAATTTGAAGAGGCATTTGGTATTTCTGCTTCATCAGAGCTTTGCATAAATAAAAGAGGGTATAAAAACTGTAATTAAGCTTCTGCACTACCTGTTCTTTTTTCCCCAGTTGTTCAGACTTTAAGCCCTGGTGAATAATTTGACGGGGAAGTTGGTTTTTAGCCTTGAGATTTTCTATGAGTTTATAGAAATGTTCTTCTTGTTCTGCGTTAACGGTAAAAATGTTCGGCTCTATTTCCTGATAAGCATGTTCCAGTTTTACTAAAATAAGCGAATTCCCGTCTAAACTTCCCGCTAGTTTTTCTTTCATCGCCTGGTACAATTCGTCTGTTGTATCCACAATCAGAATCGGACCACTCAACATAGATTTTTCGCTCGATGCAGATAGAGCAGCCTCTTTCCAGGCAGGATAATAATGCATCTTCTGAATTCTTTCTTCAACTTCTAGTGTAGTCTTAACTTTGATTTCAACCACATTTTTTTGACTAACAGGAGTATCTATCGGTAAGTCGACCCAATACCTTTCTTTTGCAAAGGGGTAGGTAGGTAGACTAATGCGTTGTGGTTTATTGTCGCCATAGAGTTTATTCCAATCCAGCTCCAAACCTTTGACCCATAACTCCAGAATTTCAGAGAATTTTTTATCACTTATCCATTTATCAACTACTTTATGCAGATCGGCATCCGTACCAAACATGGAAAAGGTATCTTTATCCCGTGTCACTTGACCTTGATAAGTGTTTTCAATCTCCTGCCCACCATCAATATAAGCTTGAAGTTTTCTGCTTAATTGGTCAACCGAGCTGACAACAAAACCTAAACGTTGTTTCATCTCGTTTCTACCCACCTGCATGGTATAAGCCATTTCGATCAAATCAATGGATTGTTCGTTTTTGAGGATAAAATTCAATAAATCATGGGCTCTTTGTTTGAGTTGTTCAGCAGTTCTGGCCGATAAAGGGATGATGACATCTGCATTCTGAGTAATGTTAGAAACAGACTGTCTATTCTTTGCTTGTTGTGGATATTCTTCAATGACCAAATGTGCGTTGGTACCACTAAAGCCAAAACCGCTGATACTCGCACGGCGTAAAGTACCAGGGCTGACATCCCACGATTTTCTTTCTCTGGAGATATAGAATGGAGAATTTTTGAAATCAAAGATTGCGTTCTCATTTGTTATATTTAAAGTAGGCGCTAAAGTCTTGTGTTGCATTGAGAGCAAAACCTTTTGCACACTTGCTATACCTGCGGCGCCGGAAGTATGGCCAATATTACTTTTAACCGACCCCAAAGCACAGTAATTTTTTTTCGAAGTTTTTTCCTTAAATACGGTAGTAATAGCCTCAAGTTCAATGGGATCTCCAAGCTTAGTACCGGTGCCATGAGCTTCAACGTAGCTAATAGTTTCCGGGTCAATCTTGTACCTGGAATATATTTCTCTCTCTAACTCAATTTGACTATTGACACTTGGTGCTGTAATTCCATTTGTTTTACCATCCTGGTTAATACCTGAACCTAAAATAACTCCATAAATAAAGTCATGATCTCTTTCGGCGTCTTTTAAACGCTTCAGCACTAACGTTCCTACTCCTTCGCCTGGAACAAAGCCATTGGCAGAATCATCGAAAGTTTTGCATTGTCCTTGGGGAGACAACATTCCTGCCTGGCACATCCCTATATAAGCTTCTGGAATGAGGTATAAACTGACCCCACCTGCCAGTGCCATATCAATTTCATGATTTAATAGTCCCTGACATGCAACGTGAATAGCAACTAACGAAGAAGAACATGCAGTATCAAATGGAATTGCAGGACCTTTCAGATTTAAAAAGTAAGAAATCCTTGCTGCTCCAATGGAGAAACTGTTTCCTGTAATATTTACCGATGAGGAATTGGCTTTCGTAAGGAGGTAACTATAGTCATTACTCATTATTCCAAGATATACACCGCACTTTTGATTACTTAAAGTTGCGTTTGAGTAACCAGCATCTTCAAATGCTTTATAGCTTTCTTGTAAAAATAAGCGATGTTGAGGATCCATTGCTTCAGCTTCTGAAGGAGAAATTTGAAAAAACAAAGGATCAAAACAGTCAACGTCATCCAACATTCCTAACCACTTGCAATACATTTTGCCTTTTTTGGTAGGATCCGGATCATAATATTGGTTGATATCCCAACGTGACGGCGGTATCTCAGTGATAGCGTTTTTACCTTGCGCTAAATTTTCCCAATATTGCTGTAAATTACTTGCCTGTGGGTACCTTCCCGACATTCCTATAATGGCTATTTTTTCATCAGAAAAACCAACACTATTATTACTGTGTTCGACCTGTCTGGCATGTGGCCTTCTTTTCAAATGGGGAAAAGAACTCAATAACGGAATTGACGTTTGGGAAACAGGAGTCGATATTATTGGTGCATTAGGCGACATTTCCTTATTGGAAGAAAGCGGCGCGTTTTCCAATTCTTTTACCAAAAATGCTGCAAGATCTCTGATGGTTGAATAATCATAAACCTTAGTTGAAGAGATCTCCAAACTGAGTTTTTTATTGATTACTTTAACCCACTCAACACCAACTATGGAATCCAATCCAAGATCAATAAATGATTTATCAATATCTATTTCAAATGGTTTCAGATAAAGCGCTTCAGCCAAGCTCGAAATTAATTCTTGCTGCAACTGCTCTTTGGTAAAAACAGATACTGATCCCTTAGATGCAATATTCTGTCTAGTTTCAACAGTAGCCAGTTTTTGTGGACTATTTATCGGTGAATTTTGACTTACCGGAGCAGCGTACACTTCTTTATCGGAAGAAACTGCCCTGTTTTCCAATTCCTTTGCTAAAAATAATGCAAGTTCCTTAATAGTTGAATAATCATAAATCTTTGTGGAAGATAATTCCAGAGAAAGTTTTTTATTAATAACCTTAACCCATTCTACCCCAACTATGGAATCCAAGCCCAGATCAATAAATGAATTATCAATATCTATTTCAGATGGTTTCAGATAAAGCGCTTCAGCCAAGCTCGAAATTAATTCTTGCTGCAGCTGTTCTTTAGTGTATATAAATACTGATTCTTTAGTTGGAATTAACGGTCGTAATGGCATATCGACAGTTGACATGTCCCTATTTAATTGTACTCCTAGCGGTTTTGTTGTAATCGTATTTTCAACAACAGCTGCTTCCAGAGAGTTACTTAACCGTATTGTTTGAGGTTTGGATGCCAGAGTATTTGCCAAAACGGCATCCAATTCCTTCGAATCCATGAGCTGTATTGCTTGTGGTTTAGATGTAACAGCACTTACAACAATTGTATTTATTTCATGTGAGCCATCCAACTGTATTGCCTGCGGTTTATTTATAGCAGATTCAGTAGCATTCTCTTGCACAGTTATTTCATTGAACACCGGAAGAGAAGAACTGATTACTATTTGTTGTAAGTACAGTCCCCTTAATTGAACACAGACATTCCCTTGCTTATCACATAGATCAATATCCAATTTGGTGGTTTTATCTACCGGATTGTTGCCTTGTGCATAACGGACCCAGGCATACATTTCATTTGTGCAAGCAAATATTATACGTAACGATTCTAAGGAAAATGGCAAAAAAGGATGCATCTGTCGTTGATCATAATCCGCCATCAGACTAATTGAAGCTTGCAAGACACTATCTATCAAACTTGGATGTAAAACAAAATCATGCTGACTTTTTTCAACTGACGATGGCAGACGGAGCTGTGCGAGAAGCTGGTTTTCTCCTTTTTTTACAGATACTATTCCCTGATATGCCGGACCATAATGAAGACCCATTGCAGAAAAAACCGGATATAACCTTTCTGGCTCGATCTTATCCTGTCTCATTTGCCCTTTAAGATTCTCAATGTCAATTTTGGCAGTTGTCGGCTGGATAGAATAAACGGCTTGCCCTTGACAATGGACTATCTCTTGCTCATTTTCTTTGCTAAATATTTCATAATCAATCTGATTATTACCATTTGCGAATAAGGCAATATTGATTTGTTTGTTTTCTTTAACGACAGAGGGTTGCCCCCAGATTATACTTTGTAATTCCAAAATGCTTGATTCCTGTTTGGTGGCTGACGCTTGTTCAACCGCCGCCCTAATCATTTCCAAATAAACAGCCGCAGAAAGTACTTTTTGTTTGGAACCATCATCCGTATTTACTTGATGATCGGTTAAGAAAAATTCTTCACCACTAAAGGTCGAAGCATAGCTCTGCTGGTTGAGATCCGAAGTATTAACATGAACCAAAGGATGAATTACTGCAGTTGTCTTTTCTATTGATGTAATCTTTCCGTTCGATGATAGATCAACCCAATATCGTTCTCTGGCAAAAGGATATGCAGGCAAGCTGATTCGTGGAGGTTTGACTCCACCATAAAGTTTGTTCCAATCAATTTCCAGACCATTAACCCATATATCCAGCAATTTAGATAGTTTATTCTGGGTGATCCATTTATTTATAGTTTCTTGAAAATCTGCATCTTCACCCAATGAGAAAATAGGACCCTTATTGTGAGTTACTCGTCCCTGATAGTAGCCTTCTATATCCGGTTCCTCATTGATACAAGCCAGAAGCCTTTCAGCCAGCTGTTCTACAGAGCCCACTATAAAGCCCATTCGCTCACCCATCGCTTCCCTACCCACTTGCAGAGTATAGGCCATTGCGATAAGATCAACTGCCTTGTGTGACTCTTTTGCTTCCGACCGGGAGGGACGAATAAAATTTAACAGGTCACAAGCTTTTTGTTTTAACTGCTCCTCAGTTCTGGCTGATAGCGGAATGAGGACTTCTTTATTTTGTTCAACAAGAGCAATTGACTTGCTTGCTTCTGTTGATGATACATATTCTTGTACGATGATATGGGCATTTGATCCACCTGCACCAAATGAAGATAAACCTGCTATACGCGGAATAGGCTTACCATCTATTACCGGTTGTTCCCAGGTCCTTAGCGTTTGGTTTACGATAAAAGGTGTTTTTTGAAAATCAATATATGGATTTAAAACCTTCGAATGCAACGAAGGAACTATTTGTTGATGTTGCATTTGCAATAAGACTTTAGTAAGTCCTGCTATTCCTGCCGCTGATTCACAATGGCCAATATTAGACTTGGCTGACCCAATTAAACAAAATCCGGTGTCTTGAGTATGCTTTTGAAACGCTTGACTCAATGAGTTAATTTCAATTGGATCCCCAAGTTTGGTTCCTGTGCCATGTGCTTCAATGTAACTGATATGACGCGGATTCGTGTTCGATTCTTTCAACGCTCGGGTAATTACATTGGCTTGAGCCTGAGGATTAGGAACGCTATAACCGTTCGTTTTACCACCATGATTGAGAACACTACTTTTGATGATGCCATAAATATGATTACCATCCTGTATTGCTTCAGATAACCGTTTCAAGATCACGGCACCTACACCTTCACCAGGAATGTATCCATCGCCACCTTCTCCAAAGCTTTGACAATGACCATCACTGGAAATAAATTGTCCCGCACTGATTACCAGATATTTATTTGGATGAATACTGACATTGACTCCTCCGGCAATGGCTAAACTGGTTCGCCCTTGCTTCAAATCCTGGCATGCCAAATGGATTGCAGTCAACGAAGAGGAGCACATGGTATCCAGTGTCATACTAGGACCGTGCAGATTTAAAATATATGAGACTCTATTGGCGATGCTGGCATAGCTGCCACCAATTCCCATGCGGTTACCCTGCACACTGGCTTGAGCACCAAACAACTGATACTCACCATACATCACGCCAACATAAACACCAACCTGGCCTGGCATATCATTATCATCAGTTATTTGTAAGCTTGCGCGAGTGTAACCGGCATCCTCTATTGCCATCCATGCATGTTGTAAGAACAAACGTTCCTGCGGATCAATTAACCCCGCTTCACGTGGCGAGATATTAAAAAATCGCGGATCAAATTCATCAACACCTGCAATAAAACCTCCCCATTTACTGAAATGATGCCCTTTTTTTGTGCGATCTTCACTATAGTATTCACGCCAGTCCCAACGCTCTTTGGGCACTTCAGTGATGCAGTCTTTTCCATCCCGCAAATTGTTCCAATATGATTCGACATCTATTGCTTCAGGATAACGGCCACTTAAGCCGACAATCGCGATAGGATCTGTATTAATTGTATTTATATTATGTACTGCATTTGTTGAAACAGCAATATTACGCTGACGACCAAACCGTTTGCTTTGAATAACACTGGTTGGTGTTTCATGTTTTATTTCAGGCTTTGTTTCAGATATCGTGTTGATTAATTTTTTCGGACTGTTGTCTGAAGAAACAAACATAGCAGCCAATTTATCTGAATGAGATTTAATAAAATATTCCGCAAGTGCGCTAATAGTTTGGTATTCAAAAAACAGCGTTTTAGGTAAAAAACCAAAAGTCTTTTCTAAATGACCAGTTAGCTCCATCGCCAAAATGGAATCAATACCATATTTTTCCAAAGGCGCCTGTGGATCAATTTTATTGGACGGTAGTTTTAACAATTCGGAAAATTGTTTTTTCAAGAAGTCTTGGGTTTTTTCTTCAAGCGTATTGGCGTCCACACTGGTAACAACGGCTTGTTCTATATGGGTAACAGTTGGTGTAAGTTTTGGTAGCGTACTTATTATTTTTTTCTGACTATTGTCTGAAATAGCAAACATGACGCCCAACTTATCTGAATAGGATTTGATAAAGTATCCTGTTAGCTCACGAATAGTTTGATACTCAAAAAACAGGGTTTTTGACAGAAAACCAAAAGTTTTTTCCAACTGACTGGTTAAGTTCATTGCCAGGATGGAGTCAATGCCGTATTTCTCTAAAGGGGCCAGCGAATCAATTTTATGGGATGGCAGTTTTAAAAATTCGGAAAATTGTTTCTTTAGGTAGTCTTCCGTTTTTTCTTCAAAAGTTTTACCTTCTATCTCGGCAACGACGGATTGTTTCACCTGGCTAATAATTGGTGAATGTTGTGGTTGAATCGTTTGACTGGCAATTAATGTATTGCGCAGTTGTTGGGTAACACCTTCCGCAACCAAGAACTGGTTGTGTTGTAACATAAATCCTTGATAAAATGCAACCATGCCGGTTTGGGTCTGCATAGGATACATGCCAGTGTTTAGTTGCATTAATTCCTGGCTCTTCTGATCTATCCTCATTCCACCGTCTCGCCACAATGGCCAGTTGATGGACAGTGTTTTTCCAAATCGTTTCTTTACTGCAACCATTTGATTACGATAACTTGCAAACTGATCCATAAAGCCATTGGCAGTTGCATAGTCGGATTGGCCGGTATTTCCGGTTAATGATGCTCCTGAAGAGAATAACACCATGAAATCCAGGTCGATATCCTGACTTGCCTGATCCAGGCTAAACGTACCGGTAACTTTAGATGTGAGTACCTGGCTGAATTCATCAGACGTTTTCTTTAAAATAAAATTATCCGAAATCATCCCAGCAGCGTGGATAATGCCATTGAGTTGTTTATTATCTTTTTTAATTGCTACAATGAGTTGTCTGATTTGAACGGGATCAGCGACATCCATTTTTTCGTACACAATCTGACCTTTCACAGCAGACAAATTGTCTAAAATGGCCTGTTTTTCTTTGGTCAGCCCTGAGCGCCCGGTTAAAATAACCCGGGCATTCCTGGTTTGCTTAAGGATTTCTTTCGTAAATAAAACGCCTAATCCACCGAGTCCACCGGTTATCAGATAAACGCCATGATCTTTGAAAACAATCGGCAGATTGCCTTGGCTTGCTTGTATTTCCCTCAATCTTAAAACATGTCGGGTATTCTGGCTGTATTTTATGATCGTATCTTGTGGTCTGGTTTTATCTTCTTGCAGATGTCTTGCCAGTTCTTCTCCTGTTATCTCAGGTTTGGTGAAAATAAGTTGACCGGTTATCTGTGGATTTTCCAGAGCAGCAGTTTTAAGTAATCCGGACAGTCCTGTAAAAAATTTCCCTTCATTGCTGTCGGCAATGACAATTTGAACAAGCACCTTTCCCAAGGGTTTATCCCTGAGTATCTTTTGGATTAGTTCAAAACAAGCCAGGGCAGTTTCATTATAACGTTCAGAAATATTTTTTTGTGGTGATACTGCCAGTTTATAACAGTGACTTTGTGAAACCAAAGTTTCTAATTTTTTTTCATCAATATTGGCAAGTGCGCATAGAATAATGTGCTGCTGTGTATACTCCAATTGATTTGTCTTCAATAATGCAGCCATGGCGCCTGATTCCCACTCAGGCACAGCGAGTAACACACCAATACTTTTGGTCTGTTCTTCAGCAGTATATATGTCCCTACTAATCACCCGGGAAGAAAATCCCCTTATTTGCGCACAAACATTTCCTTCCTGATCACACAGATCAATATCCATTTTGGTAATCTCATCATCCTGCCCACTTCCCGGTGAGTAACGAACCCAGGCAAACATCTCTTTTGTGCAGGCAGAAAGGATACGTAATGATTCCAGTGCAAAAGGAAGTGATTGTGTTGGTCGTTCAGGTAGATTGTTAAAATCTGCTATTAAACCAATAGCAGCTTGCAAGGCGCCATCCAGTAAACTGGGATGGAGCTTATAATCATCCTGGGTAATGTTCACTGAGGCAGGTAGGCTAAGCTCTGCGAACACTTGCTGACCTCCTTTATAGATAGCCGTTAATGCCTGATGAGCGGGACCAAAGTTAACGCCCAGTCTTACATAGAGTGCATATATACTGGACGCTTCTATTCTACCCCCTTGCATTTGTGCTTTTAATTGCTCTTTGTCATGCTTTACATACTCTTGATTATCGATAAATTCGGCTTGACCCTGGCAATGAATAATCTCTTGTTGTTGGCCTGCTGCATCTGCCTCTATGCTGTAGATTTCAAAATCTACTTTTCCACGAAGCATTTCCTCATCACTTGCAAACAAGGCTATAGTGACTTGTTTAGTTTGTTTAACCACGATAGGCTGTGCCCAAACCACATTTTGCAGCTCAAGGATTGTTAATCCCTGTTCCAAGGGCAAAGCCTTTTCAACGGCTGCCCGTATCATTTCTAAATAAGCAGCTCCTGGTAAAACTTTCTGTCCGTTAAACTGATGATCTTTCAGAAAAAATTCTTCACCACTAAAAGAAGAGGTATAGCTTTGTTTGCTTAGGTCCGAAGTATTGCTGTGCAATAAAGGATGAATTATGGATGCACTTACCGTGGTTGATGAATGAAGAGTATATTGTTTTATAAGCGCAAGGGCATTCGTCTTTGACAATCTCTTACTCTTTAATTCTGAAACCACATATTCTATAAAATCAATCATTACACTTTCTCTCTTTTTAATTGTTTCTAATTAATTATGACAGATTTTTTAATAATTTAATAGCCTGTTCGGTATCCATTGAGTCGTTATCAATCCTATTGATGATATCTTCAATTGATTCAAAACTCGCATTTGTCACCAACTCTCTATCTGAATATTGATTCCAGGCCAGACTGTCAATCCAATATCGCTCTTTGGAAAAGGGATATACAGGCAAACTGATACGTTGAGGTGTAATATCACTGTATAGTTTATTCCAATCAAATTCCAAACCCTTTACCCATAAATCCAGAAGTTTTGAGAACTTGTTACTTGCCACCCATTTTGAAATGGCCTCTTTCATATCATCATCCTGGTTGAAAATGTTTATCTCTGCATGTTTTCTTTTCACTATACCTTGAAACATGTTTTCGATATTAGCTTCACCATTGATATAGGCTTGAAGTTTCTCAGCCAATTGCTCAACCGAGTTAACTATAAAGCCTAAACGTTCCTCCATCGCTTCCCTGCCCACTTGAAGGGTATAGGCTATAGCAGCTAGATCGATTGTTGTGTCTGATGTTGCCGCTGGTTTATCCTGCGTTTTATCGTTTTGCTCTGACCTGCCGATAAAATTCAACAGATCATGCGCTTTTTGCATTAATTGTTCCGCTGATTTAGCAGATAGCGGGATTATCACATCTGTATTGGGAGAAACAACGGCATTGGATCGTGTTTCTTCTGCAGGGTGCAGAAATTCTTGTATAATAACATGGGCATTAGCACCACCGGCTCCAAAAGCAGATATACCTGCAATTCGTGGCCGCTCTTTCCCATCAATTACCGGTTGGTCCCATGCTGCTAATGTCTGATTGACTACAAACGGCGTTTTTGGAAAATCAATATTGGGATTTAACTTTGTCGAGTGCAATGAGGGAACTATTTGCCGGTATTTCATTTGCAATAGGACCTTAGTAATTCCAGCTATCCCGGCAGCAGCTTCAAGGTGGCCAATATTGGATTTAGCAGAACCAATTTTACAATAACCGGTATCCTGAGTATCTTTTGCGAATGCTTGCTGTAAGCCTGATATTTCAATTGGGTCGCCCAGCTCTGTACCGGTGCCGTGGGCTTCAATATAGCTAATATCACGGGCACTAATTCCCGCTTTATCTATAGTGCGACGAATTAACTCAGCCTGAGCTTTTGGATTCGGCACTGTATAGCCATTTGTTTTTCCGCCGTGGTTTACATTTGTTGCTAATATTAGTCCGTGTATGGTATCATTATCTCTAATTGCGTCTACCAAAGGTCTCAGTAGAACAACCCCTACTCCTTCTCCGGGTACAAAGCCATTTCCTCCTTCCCCAAAACTCTTACAGAGACCATCTTTAGCAAACATATGTTGTGCGGCCATATCTACATAACTGGAGGGGTGCACGTAAAAGTTGACCCCACCGGCAAAGGCCAGGTCGCAATCACCTCTATAAATATGTTCACAAGCCTCATGAATAGCAGTCAAAGATGATGAACACATGGTATCAACCGGCATACTGGGACCGGTAATATCCAAAAAATATGATAAGCGGTTCGCCACTGATCCAAAAGATGTATGAGGATAAAATTTTTCATCTATTATGGCTGCAGCTGATCTGTAAAGATTATATCCAGGCCTTGTGACACCTGCAAAAACCCCAACTTTTTGCATGAATTTATTTTGCAAGGCATTCCGTGTATAGCCTGAACTTTCCAACGCATGCCACGATAATTGTAAAAACATGCGTTCCTGTGGGTCCATATTCATCGCCTCCCGTGGCGAAATACCAAAAAATAAAGCATCAAATTCAGAAAATTGGTTTACGAATCCGCCCCATTTGGAATAACTTTTCGCCTGATCTATGGCCAGTTGTTCATCCGGTTCAAAAAAGCCTTCCAGAGACCAACGATCGCCTGGGATTGTACTGATACAATTTTTGCCAGATTTAAGATTTTCCCAATACTCATCTATAGTTGCTGCCTGAGGATAGATACCGCTGATACCTATAATGGCGATAGGCTGTTTCTGGTTCCCGGCAGAAGAGACAGGACTCAATACCCTATACGTTCTCTCTTTTTTAATGGTAGATAATCTCTTTATAGATGATATATCCGGTTTTTTAATTTCCTGCCAGGATTGCGGCTGTTCCAGACCTATCCAGGACAAACATTCATTTGGGTAATTTTGAACAAAATACGAGGTTAATTTTGCTAGCGTGCCATATTCAAAGAATAATGTTTTTGAGATGTTACCAAAGACCCGTGCGAGTTTTGGATTTAATTTCGTAATCATAATTGAATCTATTCCATAAGATTCCAGGTTTTCATGTTCGTCGATTTTATCAGAAGAAAGATTGATCGCTTCGCCAAAGAGTTGTTTAACTTTATGTAATGTCTTTTCATGAAGCAGCCTGGGGTCAATATTAGGTATTGACTGTTCCTTTACTTCCACGGTGGGTGGATTTTTTTCCTGGATCAGGCTTGATTTAATCCTTGAGAGTATACCCTCGATGACCGTAACCTGGTCGTACTGCTTCTCCAGACTTTGATAAAATGTCTGCATACCGGTTGTTGTTTTAATGGGCTGCATGCCGGTCGTTTGTTGCAGTACTTCATTGCTTGTTTTATCAATACTCATCCCACCTTCCAGCCATAACGACCAGTTAATCGACAGGCTGTGTCCCTGCCGCTTCTTACCAGCTACCAATTGATTCCTGTAACTGGCAAATTGGTCCATAAAACCGTTTGCTGCTGCGTAGTCCGCTTGACCCGGATTGCCAAATGCACCGGCTACTGAAGAAAATAAGATAAAAAAATCAAGACCAATGTCTTGGCTGGCCTGGTCGAGGTTGAAAGTACCTATAACCTTAGGTTCAAGTACCCTACTGAACTCTGCAGCAGTTTTTTTCAGAATAAAATTATCTGAAATCATCCCAGCGCTATGGATTATACCGTTGAGTCGTTTGTTATCTTTTATAATTTCATTAACAAGCTGTCTGACCTCTACTGAATTGGTGATATCAAGTTGCCGATAGATAACCTTCCCTGAGTGAGCAGTCAATTGGTCTAAAACTGCCTGCTTTTTTGCTGTCAACTCCGAGCGTCCTGTTAAAATAACCGTGGCATTTTTAGTCTGTTTAAAAATTTCCTTTGTAAATAAAACGCCCAAACCTCCGAGTCCGCCAGTAATTAGGTAAACGCCCTTATCCTTGAAGGCAATCTTGGTTTGTCCCTGGTTTGCAAGCACTTCCTGCCATTGTAAAATATTCCGGGTATCGGTATATTTTATTGCGGTATCCTGCGGCATGGTTGCATCATGTTGTAGTTGCTCTGCCAGCTCCACTTCCGTTACATGCGGATTAGTAAGAATAATCTGACCAACCAGCCTGGGATTTTCCATAGCTGCAGTCTGAAGTAACCCTGACAACCCAGCAAAAAGACTATTTTCCCCACTGTTGGGAATAACGATTTGAACGAGTACCTTACCATGAGGTTTGTCTTTGAGTATTGTCTGGATAAGCACAAAACAGTCCAGGGCGGCTTTACTGTATCGTTCCGCAATATTTCCAAGCGGTGCGGCCTGTAACGACAGACAATGGCTATGCTGGATTGAGGTTCCTAATAGTTCGATATTAATATTAGGCATTCCCAAAAGAATAATATGCTGTTGCTTATACTCTGAGTGGTTTGCATTAGATGTCGCAAGTATCGCGGCTGGTTTCCAAACTGGAACAGCAAGCATAGTTCCTAACCCATCATTTTCTTTAGCAGAGCCCAGATCTGAGATGATAGAAGAAAATCCCCGCAATTGCATGCAAACATTTCCTTCATTATCAGACAGGTCAATATCAAGCTTTATGCTTATATCTCCAGGCTTATTATGCGGCGAATAACGAACCCAGGCAAACATATCTTTAGGGCAGGCCGATAATATACATACAGTTTCCAATGAATGGGGCAAAAAAGGCCTACCTGGGGTATTATCTAAATCCTTAAATAAACTTGCAGAGGCCAGCAAAGCACTATCCACCAGACTGGGATGTAACTGGTAATCATTTTCACTACTTTCTACAGCCGCCGGCAAACGGAGTTGAACGAGTAATTGCTTCTCTCCTTTATAAATGGCTGTTATGCCTTGCAGTGATGGGCCGAAGTTAATCCCCATCCTGGCAAATGTCTTATACAAGTCGGATGGAACTAATATATCCTTTATTTCTTTTTTAAGTTGCTCTATATTAATATTTACGCTGCTCGCAGGTTGACTACTGAATACAGCTTTCCCCCTGAGGTGAATTATCTCCTGGTCTCCCTCTGTGCTATAAATTTCATAATCCAAGTGTTCACCAGAGCTGGCAAATATAGCTGTAGTGATTTGCTTTTTTCCCTTGACGACAACAGGTTGAGCCCAGGATATATTATGCAGCTCCAGCACTGCTTGTTCCGGTTGATCCGGTATAGCCAAACCGATTGCAACCCGCACCATTTCCAAACAGGCGCCCGAGGGCAGTACTTTATTTCCATTAATTTGATGATCGTTAAGGAAAAATTCTTCCCCGCTAAAAGTAGAGCTGTATCTCTGCTGGCTGAGGTCTGAAGTGTTGCTGTGCAATAGGGGATGGAGCACAGAAGAGGTAGTTCCGGTTTTAATAATCTGCTCAATATCTGCCGAATCAAACCAATATCGTTCTTTGGCAAAAGGATATATTGGAAGAGCAATACGTCGTGGTTTATTATTACCATACAGTTTATGCCAATCAAACTCCAGACCCCTGACCCATAAATCCAGCAGTTTTGATAATTTTTTTTGAGCTATCCACTGATCAACAATGGCTTGTTTCATTTCATCATCCCGGCCAATGATGCTCATACCTTCTTTATTACGTTTTACCTGGCCTTGATATGCATCTTCAATATTTTCTTTACCATCTATATAGGCCTGTAGCTTTTCAGCCAGTTGCTCTATTGAGCTGACCATAAAGCCTAAACGTTCTCCCATCGCATTTCTACCAACTTGCAGTGTGTAGGCCATCTCTACTAGATCGATTGATTGTTTCTCGTTACGAATTAGGTCTAATAGATCGCAGGCTTTTTGTTTTAGCTGTTCTTCGGTTCTGGCTGATAGGGGGACGATGATCTTTGTATTCTGAGTAATAACAGAAACAAGCGGTTTAGCATCACTAGGCGGTAAATATTCAGCTATTACAATATGGGCATTGGTACCACTAAAGCCAAAAGCACTAATAGCCGCCAGACGCCGCTCAGTTTCAACGACATTCCAATCCTGCAATTTGTTATTAATATAAAATGGACTGTCCTTTAAAGCAATATGCTCGTTCAGATTATTATAATTTATGGTTGGAGGCAATTGTTTATGCTTCAGTGCTAAAAGGACTTTAATGAAGCTTGCACTTCCAGCCGCAGTTAAACAATGACCGATATTGCTTTTCACAGAACCCAGGGCACAATATTCTTTTTTCAGGGTATATTTTTTAAAGGCTTCTTTGAGCGCATCAACCTCAATAGGATCACCCAATTTAGTACCGGTGCCATGGGCTTCAATCAGTTGAATATTTGCTGGATCGATCTGATATTTATCATAAATCTCCTGTTCTAAGCGTGTTTGTGATTCTGAATTAGGAGCGGTAATACCATTGGTCTTACCATCTTGATTAATCCCCCAACCTTGAATGACACCAAGAATCATATCCTGGTCTTTTTCAGCATCAGCTAGCCTTTTTAACATCACCACACCGACGCCTTCTCCTGGAACAAAGCCATTGGCGCGTTGATCGAAAGAAAAGCATCTGCCGTCCGTTGAGAGCATGCCTGTTTGCGAACTCATAATGTGCATTGCAGGAGTTGTCAACACACAGACCCCTCCAGCCAGAGCCAAGTTACTATTTCCAGAATTCAAACTATCACAGGCTGTAGCAATAGCAACCAATGATGAAGAGCAAGCTGTATCAATAGATAAACAAGGGCCTTGCAAGTTTAAAAAGTAGGAAATACGTGCTGATAAAATAGAGCTGGCTGCACCAGTGAAACCTTGTGCACTTAATTGTTCCTTTTTTGATAACTGGTGATAATCTCCACTCGCACAGCCGACAAAAACACCGCACTTACTACCGGAGAGGTTTTTGGGATTGTATCCTGCATTTTCTATGGCGTGCCAACACTCTTGTAGAAATAAGCGTTGCTGCGGATCCATACACTCAGCTTCAGTAGGCGAGATATTAAAAAACAATGGATCAAACAAATCATATTCTTCCAGCGTACCCATCCATTTACAGTTGGTTTTCCCTGGCACTACATCTCCTTCTTCATAAAAAGTATTAAGATCCCAACGTTTTTTTGATACTTCACTGATGCAATTTTTACCCGCTGCAATGTTTTGCCAAAACTCTTCTATATTTTTAGCCTCAGGGAACTTACCCGATATACCTATCACAGCAATGGATTGTGATTGATAGATTGAATTTGCACCATGGGTTTGTCGTGATGCTGAACGATTGCGCAAGGAAACAAGTTTCTTTACAGCTGATTGAGAAATTGCTTTATCTGCTGCCCTTAAAGGAGAGCTCAATTCCAATTTGTTAGATAATGTGCCCTGTTTTTCCGCTTCTTCTTTTACGAAACCACTGAGTTGAGCAAGGGTTGGGTAACTATAGATTTTAGTTGCCTCTATCGAAGTTTTATATTTTTCATTAATCTTACGTATCCAGGTCACCCCTGTAATAGAGTCCAGCCCAAGATCAATAAACTGTGTATTTTCATCAATTTCATGCTCTTGCAGATGCAGCTCTTGGGCCAGGAGCTGTCTAAGAATGACAGTAACTGCATGCAAAATATCTGTATTTTGAGATGAGTCTGTAATTACAAAATCCCGTTGTTGTTGGATGCTAGAATCCGAAATTGCGGCTATACTACTAAGTTTTGATTTGTAAGGTAAAGTGCCTGCTTTTACCGCTTCTTCTTTTACATAACCACTGAGTTGAGCAAGGGTTGGGTAACTATAGATTTTAGTTGCCTCTATCGAAGTTTTATATTTTTCATTAATCTCTCGTATCCAGGTCACCCCTGTAATAGAGTCCAAACCAAGATCAACAAACTGTATATTTTCGTCAATTTCATGCTCGTGAAGATGCAGTTCTTGGGCCAGGAGCAGTCTAAGACTGACAGTAACTGCAGATAAAACATCAATATCCTGAGATGGAATCGCCATGACTGAATTTGCACTGAGCAGAGTCGAAGCAGATATTACTTTTTCGGGTATATCAGTTTCGACATGCAAATCACTATTTCCCAGATAAAAGTTATCGTTAATCTGTTTTAAAGTATCAGACTGGCCAACAAAGGTCTTTTCATGCATTGCCAGCTCAAGTTTATATGTTTTTTCCAGCGGTTTATGAAGGTGGTTGGTTAGTTGATGCTTGAAGGCTATTAAGCTGCTTCGGGAACGATTCGCTATTTGTTTGGCTAAGGCCATAGCAGCTTGATAGACTTGCTCTCTGGGCAAAACAGGTATCCGTAATCCTCTGTCTTTTAATTCGCTGCCCGAATATTCCTGGGCTGTAAGCAAGGTTTCTCTTCCCAGATCATATCCGATTTTCTCCGGAAAAATAAAAGTGGCCCCAGCACCGGGCGTAAATCCATAGCTCATGTAAGGACTCAAATATTTACTTTCTTCACTAAACAGGATAAAATCTGCAAACATTCCCAGTGCCCATCCGGCACCAACACCATGTCCCTGCATGGCTGCAATTACCGGCACCTTACATGTCATGGTGATTTGATAAATTTTACTATCGGTAAATTTGGTTTTCCCTTCCTGAATGGCCAACAAAGTTTCCTTGGTGCCACCGGAAGCAAAGTAATGATCATAACCTGTTAGGACCACAACCTTATAAGAAGGCGTTTTTTCAATATGATCAAAGACCTCGTTCATTCCCTGTACTATTGCCTCGGAAAACATATTTTTCGCTTCCCGGTCTTCCATCTTTACAACCAGGATTCCTTCGGGATGAGCCGTAGCTGTGACAACTTTTGAGTTCAGTGCAACGGGTACCGGCTTATTTTCTAGCGGTTTAACATTCTCATCTTTTAATTCCAACCAGGCAGGTAGGTTTTTGATTTTTTTCCGGATGCTTAACACCATTTCTTTTTTCCAGGACACTATTATATCCAATGGCAACCTGGCCCAGGACCCGGCAAGCTGCAAGGCTGTTAGCAGAACTTGATCTTGCGCGGCAATCATTAAGTTTCCAACCCGTTGCTGTAATTCTAAACCTGAGTATGAATTACCTGTAAGTAAAACTTCCTTTCCCATATAGCTGCCCAACCGAAGCGAAAAAATCATGGCAGCTAGTTTTGCCAGTTCCGGGTTTTGCGAAATATTGCCAGCTGAATAACGTCCTTTTTCACTGTAAACACAGGCATCACAAAACTGGCTAATGAACCAGGCCATATCTTTTGCATTCAAATCCAAAACGGCAATGACCGGAAGGGGTGATTCAAGAATAAGGTGTTGAAAATCCAATACGTCATTAACAGGAGTTGTCTCCGGGAGAAAATCAGGATACTCACTAACAAGCACAATGGATCTGTATCGGGCCTTTTTTGCCTGAGTAAAAATAGAGCTTAAATCTGCCACCAACGCTTTTATGCCTGACTCTTTCTTTGCAGTATGAACCCTGATGATAAGTACGCTTTTCGCATGGGTTTCCAACTGAATCTGCTTGGAAGACGATGTAATATTGTTGTCTGCTTTAACTGTATCGGATTGACGCTCGTTTGTTAAAGCACTAACTGTGATCAATGCATTAGCCAGGGTAGCCATATGACGGGTCAAATGCTGCTTTAACAGACGCAGCGTATCTTGAGATTTCTTTGCTAAGTTTGATGCTAATGTTCGCGCGTAAACTTCAACCTGATCCTGTGGCAAAACCGGACAATTCCATCCTTTTTCCTTCAGTTGCTTGCCCGTTGAAACTGTTGATATATACAGGAAGTCCGTTGCACGAACTTCTCCGAACCGCTCTTTAAAAAGAAGGTCTTCTCCAGCAGAGGGATAGAGGCCTTCCTGAGGGTCAGTATAATAATACTTCCCTGTCTGGCTGCAAATCATAAAATCACATAGGGCACCGACCAAAAAACCGGCACCCGTGGCATCGCCCTGCATGGAGGCAATTACAGGATAAGGAAATGAGGTTATTGACTGATATAATTTTTGTTCAACGGCGTCATTGTAACTTTTTCTTCCCCCGCTTAAAAAAGATTGCGGTGTACCATGAAGAATTAACACCTTGACTGAAGCCGATTGCTGTACCGTGTCAAGTGCTTGCAATAATTGCTGAGTCAGGTCTTTCGAAAGCGTATTATTGCTCTCACTCGAGGATATTTGAATCGAAAATATACCATTTCCAAAGTCAAATAAACTGACTGAAGAAGGCGCAGATGCTTTGCTCTCTTGTTTTGAGAAATCAAAGGTCGTATTTGAAAGCGCAACGGAGGCTTTTCCTGCCGAAGTAGGCTCAATGTTTTCTAAAGTAAGATCGCCAAGCGTAACTACGGAAATGCCTGATGGTTTTTTTAATTCTAATTCGGCAAATGTTTGTAGCAACGGCTCATTGATCGAGATTTTTTTTGGTGCCGTTATCTGCGGAGCAATGGAAATTTGTTTAGGTACTTGATGTGTCGCCGGAGAAATTGTTTGATTGGAGACTTGAGCTGTTACATTCAGCGACTCTTGTTGATACGCAACCTCTCGCATCTGGACGCACACATTCCCATGTTGATCACACAGATCAATATCCAGCTTGATGATTTTATCATTTGGATTGCTGTTTTGTACGTAACGCACCCAAGCATACATTTCTTTTGTGCATGGTAATATCACACTTACCGATCCTAAAGCAAAAGGAAGTGATGGCTGGTTTGGACTTTGAGATAAATTCCCAATTAAGCCGACAGAAGCTTGCAAGGCACTGTCCATCAAGCTGGGATGTAAAAAATAATCCTTTAGACTCTCCTCAACAACTGCTGGTAAACTGAGCTGTGCGAGTAATTGTCTCTCTCCTTGATAGATCGAAGTAATTCCCTGATAAGCCCGACCATAATTAAAACCCATCCTGGAAATAATGGGATATATGCTTACAGCTTCTAATCTGCCATACCTCATTTGTCCCTTGAGCTGCTCTATTTCAAGTTTAGCAGGGGCCGGCTGATGATTAGAAACAACTGCCCGGCCCTGACAATGGATGATTTCTTCTCCATTATCCCGGCTATAAATTTCATAATCTATTTGTTCGTTATTTTTCGAAAACAAGGCTATAACAACTTGCGTGTTTGCTGTAACCACAATTGGCTGCGCCCAAACTATATTGTGTAGTTCTAAGATACTTGATTCACGAAGAGCGGGCATAGCTTTTTCTATTGCAGCGCGGGCCATTTCTAAATAAGCCACTGCTGGTAGAACTTTTAGTCCAGTGCCTCCATCGATAATCACCTGATGATCTTTTAAGAAAAATTCTTCACCGTTAAAGGTAGAACTGTAGCTTTGCTCAATGAGATCTGATGTGTTCACATGCAGTAAAGGATGAAGTATTGCTGTTGTCTTTCCTGTAACTCCAAGCTGCCCTCTAATTACCGGATCTATCCAATAACGTTCTTTGGCAAAAGGATAGACTGGCAGACTTATACGTGGAGGTTTATTCTCCCCATAAAGCTTTTTCCAGTCCAATTCCAGCCCTTTAACCCATAATTCTATGAGCTTTGAGAGCTTTTTCTGAGATATCCATTGATTAATATTTTCCTGTAAGTCTGCATCTCCACCAAACAAGGACATATCATCTTTATCTCGTTTTATTTGTCCCAGATAAACGTCCTCAATATTTTGTTCTCCATTGATAAAGGTCTGGAGTTTTTCCGTCAGTTGATCGACAGATTTCACGATAAAGCCAAGGCGTTCCGCCATGGCTTCTCTGCCCACCTGGAGGGTATAGGCCATAGCAACAAGATCAACAAGTTTACGTGGCGCTGTTGCCTGTTTTTCTTCCTGAGATCTGTGGATAAAATTTAAAAGATCAAGAGCTTTTTGTTTTAATTGGTCTGCAGTTCTGGCTGATAGAGGGATGAGAAATTCTAAATCTTGGAGTGCAATTGGCTGATTCACTTCTATTGGTGAAAGATATTCCTGTATAATTATATGAGCATTTGATCCTCCTGCGCCAAAGGAAGATAAACCCGCTATTCGAGGCAGAGAGTTACCATTAATTACTGGCTGGTCCCATGTTCTTAATGTTTGATTGACAATAAAAGGTGTTTTTTCAAAATCAATATGAGGATTTAAACGCTTCGAATGCAACGAAGGAACTATTTGTTGATGCTTCATTTGCAATAAAACCTTAGTAAGTCCCGCCATTCCTGCCGCTGATTCGCAATGCCCTACATTGGATTTGGCAGATCCTATAATGCAAAATCCGGTATCCTGCGTATGCTGTAGAAAGGCTTTACTCATTGAAGTAATTTCAATTGGGTCTCCCAGTTTGGTGCCGGTACCATGTGTTTCGATATAGCTGACCTGACGTGGATCCGTGCTTGACTCGGAAAGTGCTCGACTGATAGCGCTGGCTTGAGCGTTTGGATTCGGAACACTATAACCGTTGGTTTTTCCTCCATGATTGATTGCGCTGCCTCTAATAATGCCGTAAATATGATCACCATCCTGTTCTGCTTCAGATAACCTTTTCAGTATTACAGCACCTACCCCTTCTCCGGGAATATATCCGTCACCACCTTCACCAAAGCTTTGACAATGACCATCACTGGAAATAAATTGCCCGTTACTAAGCATCATGTACTTATTGGGATGAATGCTGACATTGACCCCTCCAGCAATAGCCAGACTGGTTCGACCATGTCTTAAATCCTGGCAGGCCATATGAATAGCCGTCAATGAAGTAGAACAAATGGTATCAAGTGTAATTCTTTGACCATGGAGGTTTAAAACATATGAAACTCTATTGGCGATACTGGCTAAGCTGCCAGACAGATTGTATTCACCATACATCACACCCACATAAACACCAACCTGACCAGCCTGGTCATGTTCATGAGGTATTTGCAAGCTACCACGAGTATAGCCCGCATCTTCAACAGCCATCCACGCATGTTGTAAAAACAAACGCTCCTGCGGATCTATAGTCTCAGCTTCCCGTGGTGAGATGTTAAAAAATCTCGGGTCAAATTCATCAACTCCTGCAATAAAACCACCCCATTTGCTGAAATGATGGCCGCTTTTCGTGCGATCTTCACTATAATACTCACGCCAGTCCCAACGCTCTTTAGGCACTTCAGTAATGCAGTCTTTACCGTCACGCAAGTTGTTCCAATATTCTTCAATATTGATCGATTCCGGAAAACGGCCACTTAAACCTATAATCGCAATCGGATCTGAACTTATTGAGCTTTCCGAATTTGTTGAAGCTGAAACATGGTTTTGACGGCTAATACGGCGACCTGAAACAGCTCGGGTTTGAGTTTGAGGTTTTTGTTCTGGTAACGTGCTGATGATTTTTTTCTGGCTATTGTCTGCGGTATTAAAAACTGAGGACAATTTGGCTGAATGAGCTTTGATAAAATATTCCGTAAGCTCATGGATTGTTTGATATTCAAAAAACAGGGTTTTAGACAAAGGTCCAAAGGTTTTTTCCAATTGACCTGTTAAACTTATCGCTAATATAGAATCAATACCATATTTTTCAAGAGGAGCCTGTGGATCAATTTTTTGGGCTGGCAGTTTTAACAGCACAGAAAATTCTTTGCATAAGTAGTCCCGTGTTTTTTCTAAAAGGTTGCCAGGGTTAACCGCTGCGACAATAGATTGTTCTTCTTTATTAATGATTAGTGAAAGCTCTGATTGAATCGCTTGATCGTTGAATAAGGAATTGCGCACTTGTGACAAATCGCCTTTAAGTATCATAATCTGGCAATGTTGCAATTCCAGGCTACGATAAAAAGTGAGCATGCCTATTTTGCTTGGTATTGACTGCAACCCCATGGTTCGCTGCATCATGTCCTGGCTTGCCTGGTCTATAACCATCCCACCTTCTTGCCATAATGGCCAGTTGATAGAAAGGGTTTCTCCTTTTCTCTTTTTTGTTTCCACTAATCGATTGCGATATGTCGCAAATTGATCCATAAAGCCATTAGCTGTTGCATAATCCGCTTGGCCAACATTGCCTATTGCCGATGCTATTGAAGAAAACAACACAAGAAAATCAAGGTCAATGTCTTGGCTTGCTTGATCCAGGTTGAAGGTACCTACAACTTTAGGTAAGAGTACCTGCATAAATTCTGCAGAAGTTTTCTTCAAAATGAAGCTATCTGTATTTACCCCTGCGCAGTGAATAATGCCATTGAGCTGTTTATTCTCGTTATTAATTACAGTAATGAGTCGTTTGACTTGTTCCAAATCGGTGATATCCACCTGTCGATATTCGACAGACCTTCTCAGTGCCGATAATGACTCCAGATTCTTTTTCTTGTCAGGTGTTAATTCAGACCGTCCGGCTAAAATGATCCGTGCATCACTGGTCTGCTTAATAATCTCTTTAGCAAATAAAACGCCTAATCCACCTAGCCCCCCCGTAATAAGGTAAGCGCCTTGATCTTTAAAAACAATCGGAGGAATATAGGTATCCCGGGTTACCTCTATTTCTTGCCAACGCAAAACATGCCGGATGTCTTGCTTGTATTTTATTATCGTATCCTGTGGTCTGGTTTGATTATTTTGCAGTTGTTGAGACAACTCTTCTGCCGTTATCTGCGGTTTGGTGAGAATAATTTGACCAATTATCTGAGGATTTTCCAAAGAAGCCGTTTTAAGTAATCCGGACAATCCTGTAAAAATCGTTTCTTCGGGTTTATTGGCTATTACGATTTGAACAAGTGCCTTACCCTGAGGTTTCCCCTTTATTATTGATTGTAATCTTTCAAAACACGCAAGCGCAAATTCAATATAAAGTTCAGCAATATTTTTCTGTTGTGATGATTGCAACGACAAACAATGGCTGCGAGGAACCAACTTTTCAATTTGCTTGACATTAATATTTTGCAATTCACACAGAATGATGTGTTGCTCTGTGTACACAAAATTGTCAGCATTAGATGATGCCACTATGTTGCTTTCTTCCCACGTAGGGGTAGAAAGAAGGGTGCCAATTCTCTTCTCTTGTTCCTGCAACTTTAAAGCTTTTATTTTATTCAAAGCTTCATTTTGCGTGAGCTTGCCATTAGACAAGTCCTGATATATTTTCTTTAGTTGTTGTTTCATTTTGTACCTATCCTAAATCGACTGCTTCCTCAACAGTAACTTCATTATTTAAAACATTATCAATAAGCTTTTGATAATAAGCATCATCAAAAGAAGAGCTATTTTCCATAAGATGTGTAATTGAGCTATTCATTGTCTTTTGCTGAACAGATTTGATTTCACCTTCCAAAAATCGGGAGATAAATCCTCTCATTTGAACACAGACATTTCCTTCCGGATCGCACAGATCAATATCCAGCTTCATTATTTTATCATCTGGCCCATTGCCAGGCGAATAACGTACCCATGCAAGCAACTCTTTTGTACAGGCTGATACGACGCGCAAAAAGTCCAAGGCAAATGGCAATATAGGCTTATTTGGTCTATGAGTATGATCAGCAATTAAACCAATAGAGGATTGTAAGGCACAGTCCATCAAACTCGGATGTAATAAATAATTATTTTGCTCCGCTTCTGCAACGGCGGGTAAACGCAATTGTGCAAGCAGTTGTTTCTTACCCAGAGAGATGGATATTACTCCCTGATGTGCCGGACCGTAGTCTAAGCCCATCTTTTTAAAAATCTCATAGATGCTGCTTTTCTCCAGTTTACCATGTTGCATCTGTCTTTTGAGTTGTTCTATGTCAAGTTTAGCTGGTGTAGTATTGCTAGTGAATACAGCTTGACCTTGACAATGCAGGGTCTCTTGAGCTGAATCCAGGCTGTAAACTTCATAGTCTATTCTTTCGTTAAGGGCACCGTTCAATTTATTTGCAAACAAAGCAATAGTTACTTCTTTGTTTTCTGTGACCACTATCGGCTGCATCCAAACTGTATTGTATAACTCCAGGATGCCAGACGCTGGTTTAGCTGGCATAGCATTTTCTACTGCAGCCCGGGCCATTTCTAAATAAGCCACCGCAGGAAGGATCTTTTGCCCGTTCACCTGATGATCATTTAAAAATAATTCTTCGCCTGTAAAAATTGAGCTATAGCTTTGTTCTCTGAGATTTGAGGTATTACGGTGCAGTAATGGGTGAAGGGCAAAATTCATAGCTCCTTTTTTTGAAACCTGCATTGTTTCTGGCACCTCAATCCAATATCTTTCTTTGGCAAAGGGATAAACTGGCAAAGCGATGCGTTGTGGTTTGATATCTCCATAGAGTTTGTTCCAATCTAACTCCAAACCTTTAGTCCATAAATCCAACAATTTTGATAATTTCTTTTGGGCTATCCATTTCTCAATAATTGTTTCTTTCATATCATCATCCTGGATAATGATGCGCAAGTCGGCTTTATTACGTTTCACCTGCCCGTAATAAGCGTCTCCAATATTTTCTTTACCATCTGTATAAGCCTGAAGTTTTTCAATTAGCTGATCGATTGTGCTCACCACAAAACCTAAGCGCTCTTCCATTTCTTCTCTGCCCACTTGCAGCGTATAGGCCACCTCTATCAAATCAAGTGATTGGTCTTTCCGGATAAAATCTAATAGATCACAAGCCTTTTGTTTTAGTTGTTCCTCATTTCTTGCAGATAGCGGAATGATGATTTTTCCATTCTGTGTAATGGCAGAAACCGGCGGTTTTGGTTCTATCGGCGACGAATATTCTGCCAGTACAATATGGGCATTTGTGCCGCTGAAGCCAAAAGCACTAATTGCAGCTTGACGCTTCGATGCACCGTTAAGTTCCCACGCTTGCAATTGGTTATTAACATAAAACGGACTGTCTTTTAAACCAATATGCTCATTCAATTGGCCAAAGTTGATCGTTGGAGGCAGTTGTTTGTGTTTCAGCGCCAAGAGGACTTTAATGAAGCTTGCCACCCCCGCAGCTGTTAAGCAATGACCAATATTACTCTTCACCGAACCCAGGGCACAGTACTCTTTTTTCTGGGTATACTTTTTAAAAGATTGCTGCAGTGCATCAACCTCAATGGGGTCTCCTAACTTGGTACCGGTGCCATGAGCTTCTATCAACTGAATACTTTCCGGATCGATCTGGTATTTGTCATAAACTTCTTGTTCCAGGCGGGTTTGTGATTCAGGGTTAGGAGCAGTTATGCCATTGGTTTTACCATCCTGATTCACTCCCCAGCCCTGAATGACGCCGAGAATTATATCTTGATCTCTTTCTGCATCTGCTAACCTTTTTAACATCACCACACCAACACCTTCTCCCGGGACAAATCCATTGGCCCGTTGATCAAAGGTATAGCATCTACCGTCTGGAGAGAGCATACCTGTTTGCGAGCTCTTAATATGTACCTCAGGACCTGTCATAACGTAGACCCCCCCGGTAAGTGCCAGATCACTGTTCCCGGAAATCAAACTATCACAAGCATTGGCAATAGCAACCAATGACGAAGAGCAGGCTGTCTCAATGGATAAACAAGGGCCTTGCAAGTTCAAAAAGTAGGAAATTCGTGCGGCCAAAATAGAAGTATCCCCGCCTGTGAAGCCCTGGGCGCTTATTTGCAAATCTCTCGATAACAAACGATAGTCTCCCTGGCCACACCCAACAAATACACCACATCTGCTTCCTGACAATGATTTAGCATTGTATCCTGCATTTTCTATTACATGCCAACATGCCTGTAGAAACACCCGTTGCTGCGGATCCATGCTCTCAGCTTCAGTGGGCGAGATATTAAAAAACAAAGGATCAAACATATCATATTCTTCCAAAGCTCCCGTCCATTTACAGTTTGTTTTTCCCGGTATTGCATTACCTTCGCGGTAATAGGTATCAATATTCCAACGTTTATGAGGTATTTCATTGACACAATTTTTACCCTGAGCAATATTTTGCCAAAATTCTTCCAGATTTTTTGCCTGAGGAAATTGGCCTGCAGCACCAATCACTGCTATGGGTTGCGATTGGTTCAAGTATGGTGGATCAGCGCTGATTCTTGGTGATTGTTTATTCCGCCAGGAAACAAGTTTTCTCACAGCAAGCTGAGAAGTATTTATGCGCTGTTGCGCTGACGGCATATCGACAGGTATAACCGGTTTGATAAACACTGATTTATTAGACAAAGTGCCTTTTTTTGACGCCTCCCCTTTTACAAAATGACTGAGTTTGGTCAGCGTTGAATAGCTATAAACTTTGGTTGCCTCTATTGACGTATTATACTTGTCATTGATCTTACGCATTAAGGTCACACTTGTAATAGAATCCAAACCAAGATCAATAAATGCTTTGTCTTCATCAATATCCTGCTCATTCATATGAAGCTCCTGGGCCAGGAACATTTTAAGGCTGGCTTTGACTTCAGGCAGGTTATCACTTCCGGATGAGTCCGCAATTACAAGATCAACCTGCTGTGACATGTGAGATGCAGGAATAGCAGGTTTATCATCTTTTGATTTTTTAGATAGCGTACCCTGTTTTTCTACTACTTCTTTCACAAAGCGAGTGAGTTTGACCAACGTTGGGTAGCTATAGACTTTGGTTGCCTCTATCGAGGTATTGTACTTCTCATTGATTTTACGCATCAAGGTCACACCGGTAATAGAGTCCAGCCCAAGATCAATAAATGCTTTGTCTTCATCAATATCTTGCTCATCCATATGAAGCTCTTGGGCCAAGAACATTTTAAGGCTGGCTTTGACTTCAGGCAGATTAACTGCATTTTGAGACAAGTCTGAAACTTCTGAAGTATATGGCTTTTCATCGTGATTTTTTTCGGAATGACGATGGCCGCTCTCTTGATTATAGTTATCGTTAATCTTTTTTAAAGTATCAGACTGACCGACAAAAGTTTTTTCATGCATTGACAGTTCAAATTTATATGTTTCTTCCAGCGGCTTATGAAGGTGGTTGGTTAGTTGATGCTTGAAGGCTATTAAGCTACTTCGGGAACGATTCGCTATTTGTTTGGCTAAGGCCATAGCTGCTTGATAGATTTGCTCTCTGGGCAAAACAGGTATCCATAATCCTCTGTCTTTTAATTCGCTGCCCGAATATTCCTGGGCGGTTAGCAACGTTTCTCTTCCCAGATCATATCCGATTTTCTCCGGAAAAATAAAAGTGGCACCAGCACCGGGCGTAAATCCATAGCTCATGTAAGGACTCAAATATTTACTTTCCTCACTAAACAGGATGAAATCTGCAAACATTCCCAGCGTCCATCCGCCTCCAATACCATGTCCTTGCATGGCTGCAATAACCGGCACTTCACATGTCATTGCTAAATGACTAATATTACTATCGGTAAATTTGGTTTTCCCTTCCTGAATGGCCAACAAAGTTTCCTTGGTGCCACCGGAAGCAAAGTAATGATCATAACCTGTTAGGACCACAACCTTATAAGAAGGCGTTTTTTCAATATGATCAAAGACCTCGTTCATTCCCTGTACTATTGCCTCGGAAAACATATTTTTCGCTTCCCGGTCTTCCATCTTTACAACCAGGATTCCTTCGGGATGAGCCGTAGCTGTGACAACTTTTGAGTTCAGTGCAACGGGTACCGGCTTATTTTCTAGCGGTTTAACATTCTCATCTTTTAATTCCAACCAGGCAGGTAGGTTTTTGATTTTTTTCCGGATGCTTAACACCATTTCTTTTTTCCAGGACACTATTATATCCAATGGCAACCTGGCCCAGGACCCGGCAAGCTGCAAGGCTGTTAGCAGAACTTGATCTTGCGCGGCAATCATTAAGTTTCCAACCCGTTGCTGTAATTCTAAACCTGAGTATGAATTACCTGTAAGTAAAACTTCCTTTCCCATATAGCTGCCCAACCGAAGCGAAAAAATCATGGCAGCTAGTTTTGCCAGTTCCGGGTTTTGCGAAATATTGCCAGCTGAATAACGTCCTTTTTCACTGTAAACACAGGCATCACAAAACTGGCTAATGAACCAGGCCATATCTTTTGCATTCAAATCCAAAACGGCAATGACCGGAAGGGGTGATTCAAGAATAAGGTGTTGAAAATCCAATACGTCATTAACAGGAGTTGTCTCCGGGAGAAAATCAGGATACTCACTAACAAGCACAATGGATCTGTATCGGGCCTTTTTTGCCTGAGTAAAAATAGAGCTTAAATCTGCCACCAACGCTTTTATGCCTGACTCTTTCTTTGCAGTATGAACCCTGATGATAAGTACGCTTTTCGCATGGGTTTCCAACTGAATCTGCTTGGAAGACGATGTAATATTGTTGTCTGCTTTAACTGTATCGGATTGACGCTCGTTTGTTAAAGCACTAACTGTGATCAATGCATTAGCCAGGGTAGCCATATGACGGGTCAAATGCTGCTTTAACAGACGCAGCGTATCTTGAGATTTCTTTGCTAAGTTTGATGCTAATGTTCGCGCGTAAACTTCAACCTGATCCTGTGGCAAAACCGGACAATTCCATCCTTTTTCCTTCAGTTGCTTGCCCGTTGAAACTGTTGATATATACAGGAAGTCCGTTGCACGAACTTCTCCGAACCGCTCTTTAAAAAGAAGGTCTTCTCCAGCAGAGGGATAGAGGCCTTCCTGAGGGTCAGTATAATAATACTTCCCTGTCTGGCTGCAAATCATAAAATCACATAGGGCACCGACCAAAAAACCGGCACCCGTGGCATCGCCCTGCATGGAGGCAATTACAGGATAAGGAAATGAGGTTATTGACTGATATAATTTTTGTTCAACGGCGTCATTGTAACTTTTTCTTCCCCCGCTTAAAAAAGATTGCGGTGTACCATGAAGAATTAACACCTTGACTGAAGCCGATTGCTGTACCGTGTCAAGTGCTTGCAATAATTGCTGAGTCAGGTCTTTCGAAAGCGTATTATTGCTCTTTTCCGAGGATATTTGAATCGAAAATATACCATTCCCACCGTCGTATAAGTTGACTGAAGAAGGTGCAAATGTTTTGCTCTCTTGTTTTGAAGATTCAAAGGTCATATTCTTTCTTGTAAAGAAGGTTCAAAGGTCATTTTCTTTGCATTCCTGCATAGAAGGGGTCACAAATTCATATTTGAAAGTGCAACGGTGACTTTTCCTGCCGAAGCCGGCTCAATTTTTTCTAACGTAAGATCGCCAAGCGTAACTTCCGAAATACCGGATAGTTTTTCTATTTCTACTTGCATAATCGTTTTTTTTGATGACGTTTTTTGATCAAATACTTGTTCTATCCGATTATGTAAATCTCGTTGATAGGTAATCCCTCGCATCTGTGCACAGACATTCCCTTGTAGATCACACAGATCAATATCCAATTTAATAATCGCATCTTCCGGGTTACAGCCCTGTGAATATCCTACGCAGACAAACATCTCTTTACTAAAAGGGTTTGCAATGGATAAGGAGTCTAACGCAAAGGGAGTTGATAGCTGATTCTGAAAGGAATCGCTGATTAATCCGGTGGCGACTTGCAAGGCGCTATCCATCAAGCTCGGATGGAGCATATAGTCAAGTTGGTTATTCCTCAAAGTGACAGGCAATTGGATTTTGGTTACTAATTGATGCATTCCCTGCCCTTGTTGTCGTTTAAGTTGTTCTATATCAAGTTTAGCTTGTGCCGGCTTACGAATGAAGATTGCTTGCCCCTGACAATGAATGATCTCTTCCCCGTTGTCCCGGCTATAAATTTCATAATCCACTTGTTCGTTATTTTTCGAGAACAAGGCTATGGTGACTTGCTTGTTTTCTGTAACCACAAATGGTTGTCCCCAGGCTATATTGTGTAGTTCCAGGATACTTGATTCACGAGGGGCAGGCATTGCCTTTTCTACTGCAGCCCTGGCCATTTCCAGATATGCCACTGCGGGGAGAATTTTTTGACCAACTCCGTCATTGTCTGCCAGGAAAAATTCTTTGCCACTAAAGGTTGAACTGTAGCTATGTTGCATTAGATCTGAAGTATTCATGTGCAACAAAGGATGGAGAACCGCAGTTGCAGTAGACTTAGATGCTGGTTGCACAGTATCTGCCGTATCACTCCAGTATCGATCTCTGGCAAAGGGATAAGTGGGAAGGCTGATTCGTGGAGGTTTGACCTCTTCATAGAGTTTGTTCCAATCAATATCAAGGCCTTTAGCCCATAAATCAAACAATTTCGAGAATTTTCTACTGGTTATCCATTTATCAATAGCCTGTTGTAAATCGGCATCGGTACTGAACAAGGATAGCGTATCTTTATTGCTTTTAACCTGGCCTTGATAAGTATCTTCAATATCCTGCTCGCCGTTAATATATGCCTGGAGTTTATCTGCCAATTGATCAACCGAGCTGACCATAAAGCCCAGACGTTCCTCCATCGCTACTCTTCCTACTTGAAGTGTATAGGCCATTGCGATAATATCTGTTGGTTTATTTGATGTTACTGCTTGTTCTTCCGACTGAAGGTCATTCTCTGCCGTGCAAATAAAGTCTAACAGATCACAGGCTTTTTGTTTTAATTGTCCTATCGTTCTGGCAGATAGAGGGACGAAAACCTTTGTATTTGGTTCGTTGTGTGCATTTGGCCGGTTTATTTCTACTGGCGATACATATTCCTGCACAATTATATGGGCATTGGCCCCACCTGCCCCAAAGGAGGATATGCCTGCAATACGTGGTATTTCCTGGATGACTCCGTCTACATTATGCAATGGACGCTTCCATTTTTCAAGGCTTTTTTGAACTTTAAACGGAGTTTGGCTGAAATCGATTTCCGGATTAGCAACCTGAGAATGAAGAGAAGGAACGAGTTGATTATATTTAAGCTGTAATAATACTTTAGTTAATCCGGCGATACCGGCGGCTGATTCACCATGACCTATATTTGATTTTACCGAGCCAATAGAACAAAATTGATTCTTATTACTCGTTTCTTTAAATACACGGGTTAAACTGGCAATTTCAATCGGGTCTCCTAAGGCTGTACCCGTCCCATGTGCTTCAATATAGCTTATCTGTTCCACATCAATTTTGGAGCGTTCTAAAGCCTTGGATACCACCGCAGATTGAGCTTTAGGGTTTGGAACTGTGTAGCCATGAGTTTTTCCGCCTGCATTAACAGCGCTTCCTTTAATGACCCCATAAATATGGTCGCCATCTTGTTCTGCCTGTTTTAAAGATTTTAAAACTATAACGCCAACACCTTCTGAATCAACAAAGCCATCAGCCATTTCTCCAAAAGATTTACATTGGTTACCGCTGGATAACATGGTCATTTCTGTCAGCCCCAAATAATGAACCGGATCAATGATCAGGTTGACCCCGCCTACAACCGCGCAAGTTGTCAAACCACTATACATACTTTCCAGGGCTAAATGTATGGCCGTAAGTGACGATGAACATGCCGTATCCACAGCCATAGAGGGACCCTGAAAATTAAAAAGATATGAAACCCTGTTGGCAATAGAATAATGAAAAGGTTGCGGTGTGTACCTGGCATTCATTACACCTGCAAATACACCAATTTTATCTATTTCGCATAAATTCTCCGGAGTATAACCGGCATCCTCAATTGCATGGTAACACGATTCCAAAAAGATTCTTTCCTGGGGATCCATGCGTTTAGCTTCCTTGGGTGAAATTTTAAAAAATAAAGGATCAAACTTGTCAATTTCATCTAAAAAGCCTCCCCACCTGGTATAAATTTTCCCCGGCTTCCCTTTTTCTGCATCATAATATTCTTCCCAATTCCAGCGATCTTTGGGAATTTCCGTAATACAATTAATGCCCTTCGATAAATTTATCCAGAATTCGTTTAAACTCTTGGATTTAGGGTATCGTCCGCTTAAGCCAATAATTGCAACGTCAAAGATAGATGAAACAGCATCAGCACTTGAAACCTCCTGAAAAGATTTCTGACGACTTCTTTTCAGGATACGGGATGATTTCTCTTCGTAAGATTTTTGTTCTTCTACAATAATATCGGAATGTAAAGATACTTGCAGCGGCACATCAACGGACCTCATACCTGGCAATATCGACATCAATATTTCTTTATTGTTTTCCAGGAAATAATCTATTAATCCGTCTAAACTCTGAACTTCAAAGAACAATGTGCTCGTGATATCCGGAAACACTTTCCGTAATTTGTTAGTAAGCTGAACAACCAAAATGGAATCCAGACCATATTTCGAGAACGGTTCAAACGGTTTTACCTGCCCGGGATTCATCCTTAATGTCTCGGCAACTATTTTTTGGAAATAAGGTATACAGTTCTCACGTAACGATTCTGGGAGATCAGCAAAATCCTTCCTTGTATCTATTTGTTTTGTTATTGTTGGAATAGAAACTGTGCGCTCAATATTTGCTTGCTTTTGAATAGTGATTCGCTGCCGCACCAACCCATTACTTCTTGCAACAATAACCTGTTGCCCAAACTGATGCGTTTTAAAGGCGGGGAAATATATCGAATCAAATCCTTCTTCTGAAAGAACTTCGCTCCATTTTTCGGGTGTAAGTCCAGGACTACCCGGTAACCTCAACGCCACATCCTCATACAACCACCATCCTTCCAACAATCCAAAGGTCAGATGGGTAAACAGTGACCAGGAGCTGATTTCATTGACCAATATAGCTCCCTGATTTTTCAATAATGCCTTCGCATTGCGTAACGTTTCCCGGATATTTGGTGTTGCGTGCAGTACATTTGTGGCAATAACCAGATCGTAATGATCTGTATTGATTAATTGCGATGCTAAGGGTTTGGAGACGTCAAATATTGCGGTTATCAGCGCCGGGAATTGAGGCTGATAATGTTCTTCCGCATGTAGTAAAAAAGCTTTTGACAAGTCTGTGTAGCAATATTCTATAACAACACCGGTAAACTCTTTTAATAAGGGTAATAATTTTGCAGTTGTACCACCCGTACCCGCACCAATTTCTAAAATACGAAATTTGCTCTCTTTATCCGCTTGCAGTTGTTGTTTAATACATGCCTTTAACGTTTCCGCCAGTACTTCATTATAATAATCCGCTGTCGCGTTCTTTTTGTAAATGCCTTCCACCAATTGCATGGAAGAATTCGGAAACATGACATCCGTTACGGTTTGTTTACCACTCAGTATTTTGGGCAATGCTTTTAAGCACGCTTCCAATAAAGTAATCTGTGCTTTAAGATTAGGGTTAGCAATCCAACCTGATTTTTGGGTTTCCCATGCTATCCAAAGTTCTCCAAGTTCCTTGACTTTGTGCTTAAAAGTCAAATCTGAATTCAGCCAATTTTGTTGTTGTAAATAACTGATACTATGATTGAGCCATCGTTCGTAAAATGGTGCAGGTTGTTTTTCCAATGATAAGCCGCTAACTTTAAAAATTCCGTGGCTGAAAAGACCCAAAGAGATCAAACCGGATGCAAGAATTTCTGCCGCCAAAGTTTCCATTTCTGCAGTGAGTCGGCCTGTTTCCAGTATAGCAGTTGGTTTGGAAGAAACTTGTTTGTCTATTGTTTTTTGTACTTGTGAAGGGTCAAATGTTGTTGCTTTTGGATAATAACTTACCGTTTCCGTAACATTGAGGTCTGCAATAGCCAGGGTGTTGAGGGTCTTGTGTAAAACCATCTGACTTATTTCAGAACCAACCAATGTTTGTAAAGCTGTCATGCCTTCTTGCGGTTTAATGGAGCCAATCCCTTTTTGCAACATGCGTTTTTTATAAGATTCGTCTGCAACAATACCTGTCATCCCCCAATATCCCCAGTTCATAATTTTTACCGGATAGGTGTGTTTCTGTTGTAGACTGTGTGCATAACTGTCTTTGAAAGTACAGCCGGCAGCATAATTGGATTGTCCTGCTGATTTATCGAAGGATATCAAGGAAGAAAAGAAGAGCATAAAATCCAGGTCTTGCCCACCAAAAACCCTATTCATATTTACACTTATATCAACTTTGGCTGATAAGCTTGCTCTAAATATGGATTCTTCCATGTGGGTGATGCTTTGATCCTGCAGAACTATGGCTGAATGGACAACTCCATGGATGATTGGATAGGTCTCCAGGATTTTTTTAAATGCGTGTTCTAAAACTTCAAATTTTGTCGCATCTGCAGAAATATACAGAGGAGCATGACCAAGTTGACTTAGCGATTTGATTTTATCTTTAATTGTATCATTGCATTCTTGTCGTCCAATCCAGACCATTTTAGCCTGGTAATGTTCGATCATAAACCGGCTCCACACCTCTCCTACGCCACCAGCACCGCCAATAACGACATAGACTCCTTTTTGCTTATAGACAGGAGTTACCTGAGGCAAGGTTGATAAATGTGCCAATTCCGGACAGAACCATTCTCCATGGCGATACGCAAGGCCATTTCCATCTTTATTCCAAGGCAACGACAGACATTCAAGGGCTGCAACTGATTCAAGTGAATCAACATCCAATAATCGGATGTTCCAATGGAGATATTCTTTTGCCAGACTGCCTATTAATCCATATATTCCGGCATGTGTGGGCCTAGTCCTGTCATCTTTTTTTACTCTTTGTGTTTTGCCTGTAATGATTGTCCATTGGAGTTCTTTGTTAGCGTACTCCAATTGCAACAAGGCTTTTGTGATACGAAAAACGGTAAATACCCCATGCTCTTGCTTATCAATGATCTTTTTATCGTCCTCCTTGGTTTGACCATCCGTTTGAGTAACATCAGGTGCAATCCAGAGCAAATGATCAAAGGAGCATTCTTTTAGTTTTGCTTTAATAATGTCGATGGTTGATCCTGAAGGCAATTGCAGAAGATGCGCATTTGGATAGGATTTTTGCACCCATTCCAATTGGGTTCGATTTCCTCCCAACAAAAGTATCTTGGCCAATTCAGGAAGAATGATCTTTTTGTGGACTTCAAGGCATACCGGATTCCAAACCGGAACTAAATATTGCAAACCCTCCATGATTTCTTCCTGATTGGCAAGGAGTGGTATCTTTTTGTGAAAAAATCCGAACTCTTCCGGAACACGGGTGGAAAAACCTCTCATCTGAACACAAACATTTCCTTGTAGATCACAGAGATCAATATCAAACTTACTAACTGTATCTTCCGGTTTACTGCCCTGTGAATAACGCACCCATGCAAACATCTCTTTTGTACAGGTCGATATGATGCGTATAGACTCTAATGCAAACGGCATTGGTGGCTTACCAGATAGTTGAGCCAAACCTTCGATTAAACAGATTGATGTTTGCAAAGCGCTGTCCATCAAACTGGGATGTAACAGATAATCATTTTGACTTGCCTCAACGACCGTTGGCAAACGGAGTTGCGCGAGTTGTTGATTCTCTCCCTGATAAACAGATATTATTCCTTGAAAAGATGGACCATAGTTAAGTCCCATCTTGGTAAAGCTTAAATATAGGTGGGTTGTTTCCAATGCACCCTGTCCCATTTGTCCTTTGAGTTCTTTTATGTTCAGCTGAACGGGTGCTGGTTTACGAATAAACACTGCCTGGCCTTGACAATGAATGATCCGTTGCTCTTTGTCCCGGCTATAAATTTCATATTCTATTTCTTCATTGAGACAGCCATCTGTACCATTTGGAAACAAGGTAATCATGACTTGGCTGCTTCGGTTTACTATAATGGGTTGTATCCAGACAGTATTATGCAGCTCTATGATGGTTGATTCTGTTTGGGTGGGCATTGCTTGCTCGATGGCAGCTCGGGCCATTTCCAGATAAGCCACTCCTGGCAGCACTTTTTGCCCGGAAAGGCCCTCAGTTTTTATTACATGATCTTTAAGGAAAAATTCTTCGCCGCTGAATACGGAACTAAAACTTTGTGCTGCAAAATTTGAAGTATTTGTATGCAATAACGGGTGAAGTTGTGCCATATTATAGTCATGGTATTTCTCCTGAACATTTGCATCCGGTATCCAATACCGCTCCAGTGCAAAAGGATACGTCGGTAACGATATACGATGGGGATTTACTTTACCATACAGTTTTTCCCAATCAAATACCAATCCCTTCACCCATAGATCCAAAAGCTTTCCGTATTTCTTCTTGTCAACCCATGCATCTATTGCATTGGCCATATCTTCATCCATTGCAAATACCGCCAATGCATCCTTGTTCCGCATTACCTGCCCGCGATACAGCTCCTTTATATTTTCTTTCCCTTCAATAAATCCTTGTAGCTTCTCTGCGAGTTCTTGTATCGATCCGGCTATAATCCCTAACCTTTCCTCCATCGCTTCTCTGCCTGTCTGCAAAGTATACGCGATATTTGCCATATCTGCGTTGGTACTCTGCTGCCTACTTAGCAAAACCAATAACTGCTTTGCCTGCTCCAGTAATCGCTCGTCATTTTTGGCCGATAGCACCACTATTGCAGGGTTCTTTGTATCTATTCGTATGGGTAATCCATCATTTTTATCTGGTATATACTCCTCGATAACCACATGCGCATTCGATCCACCGAAACCAAATGAACTAATTCCAGCCCGCAAAGGCATTTCAGAACCATCAGCATCTTTAAGTCGTTTCCAATCATGATGTTTCTCTGCAATAAAGAAAGGACTATTTTCTAATGAAATATAAGGATTGATTTTTTTAAAATGAAGTATTCCCGGTATGATGCGATGTTTAATGGATAACAATATTTTGATTAATCCTGCAATACCAGCTGCAGATTCACAATGTCCGATATTCGTTTTGACTGATCCCAGCGCACAAAATGCTCCGGTTTTATTTGCTCCCATTTCCTGAAACGCTTCCTTAAGCGCCTGTATTTCAATTGGATCACCTAGTGCAGTCCCAGTACCATGGGTCTCAATATAACCAAGGCTCCAGATTGGAATTTTGGATTTCTTGTAAGCAGTTTTAATAAGTTGCTTCTGGGCTGTAAGATTGGGAGCGCGCAGGGAGTTAGATCGTCCATCATGGTTTATAGCAGTACTTTTTATAACACCATAAATATTGTCCCCGTCTGCCTTTGCCTGGCTAAGTGATTTTAACAATATAGCTCCATAACCCTCTGCCCTTACAAATCCGTCGGCAGCCTGGTCAAAACTCTTACATCGACCATCCTTGGACAGCATACCTCCTTTGTTTGAAGCACAATAACCACGGGAAGCCAAGAGTAGATTAATACCCCCGGCAACGGCCAGGTTACATTCTCCATTGGAAATGGCATCTACAGCATGATGCACAGCCACAAGGGAACTGGAGCAAGCTGTATTAATGACTTCGCTAGGACCGTGAAAATCTAACCAACGGGATACACGGTTTGCAATCATGCTCATATGCAAACCTGAATCCAGGAAAGCCCCATAGGTTTCCATAAGTGCTGATTGCCGAGAAACTAATTCTGCATAATCATTGGTATGTACTCCAATAAATAAACCGACATTCGAATCAGACAATTGAAGCGGATTATATCCGCCGTCTTCGATAACACTCCAGGTAAGCTCCAGAACTTTTCGTTGCTGGGGGTCCATACTTTCAGCTTCCAAAGGTGAGATATGGAAAAAAGGAGCGTCAAAGGCGTCTACATCCTTGATAAAACCGCCCCATTGCGGTAAGGAATCCTCAGAATCTGCCCTGGATTTTTGATAATCGGCAATGATACACGCCCGGTCGGATATTGGGGTAATGCAGTCCTTTTGTTGTATTAAGTTATCCCAAAAGGAGTGTGGGTCTGTTGCCCGTCCCGGAAAATGACAACTGATACCAATAATGGCAATTTCATTTTCATTGTTATTCAGAGGTTCAGTTATAAAACCTTTTTCAATGGAGGCTTGAGGAGTAATAGGATATTTAGAATCTTCCGTTTGCGTGGCAAGATATTGAGCCAACGCTGTAAAATCTTTATATTCAAATAGCATAACGGGGTTAAATTCAATTTCAAAAATTTCCTCAATTCGTTTTGCGATTTGTATATACTGAATGGAATTAAGCCCAAGTTCATTAAATGATTTGGCTACTTCGAACCTTTCGGCTCTAATTTCAAGTACCTCGATAAGAACCTCTTTTAAGGTTTCCAGAATACCCCGATTGACTGTCGATGGCTTATCTTGAGCATTCGCTTGCGTTCCAGTATTTTGATGACGATACTGATAGCGTATATTTAGCTGATTATTTATATAAGCGTTACCGCAAGCTTTTCTTTGAATTTTACCACTCCCGGTCTTGGGAATACTATCTTTATTAACCAAAACAATGTCATACGTCTCTATCTGGTATGCTAACGAAATGATACTGAGTATCTCTGATGCGACTTTTTTATATTCCGATTCGTTCTGACTGGATTCAAATTCCTGAACAACAATAACACGTTCATGCTGATCTATTTCACAAGAAAAGACGGCAATAGGCAGGTCAAGATAGGTAAGTTTATTTTTAATCGTCCATTCAATATCAACAGGATGATAATTCTTTCCGTAGATAATAATGACTTCTTTCTCTCTGCCCACGATATAAAGATGATTATCATGAATAAACCCCAGATCTCCAGTGCGTAGAAACCCACCTTCTTTTGTGTCACTGAGAATCCCGCAAAAAGTATCTTTGGTTTCTTGTTTACGGTTAAAATACCCTCGTCCGACGGCGGGTGATTTTATCCAAATCTCGCCTACCTCACCTGCTGAACAAGGAGTGCAGATTTCGGGATTAACAATTTTTATTTCGCTGGTTGCAACAATCTCTCCACAACTGGTTACGGATTTACCTTTATCTTTTAAATCCGAAATTTTGACTTTTCTCTTTTCAAGGCCAGACATGTCCAACGAAAGAATCTGCAATGGTTGCCCTGGTGTTTTGGTGACCACGGTACCCATTTCCGATAAACCATAAATTGGGCAAAAAACATCTTTATCAAGCCCCAAGTCCCGGAATTTATGATAAAAGTTTTCACAAGATTCCCTGCGAATCGGCTCTCCTCCACTTAAAATTAATTGCAGAGATTCCAGCGAAATCCCCTTAATTACCTTGTTATCTATTGAACTGCAACAATAATCAAAGGCAAAATTCGGTGCCCCTGTATGTGTTGCCTTATACCGGTCAATTGCCAGAAACCAGTCCTGCGGATTTTTGATAAAATTAGCAGGTGTTTGAAGTACGCTGGTGGCTCCTTTCAACATCGGCGAGAATATATTCAGGTCTTGCGCAAAACTGTGATATTGAGGCAACCAGGAAACAATACAGCTGTCTTTATGAATATGCCATTGTATTGCCGACACCAATGCCCTTACTTTCAAATTATAATGACTAATCATAACACCTTTGGGCAGAGAGGTGGAACCTGAGGTATAAAGGAGAATTGCTATGTCTTCAGGCAACTGGGTTCGCGCCTGATAAACGCCCGGTTCAGTTTGAATTAAATCGAGCGCATTTATCATGAAAATTGAATCAAAATCAGAATTTTTCTTAAGATAATCCTTGCAATAAGCATCGGTAATTATGCATTTTGCATGTGAATCTTTCAAGAGAGCATTAAGTTTATCTACAACTTGTTCCGAATTTAAAACATCAGAAACCGGCACCGGAACTGCAATTACATTTGCATAAAAACACGCAAGCATGGTGTAAATATACTCCAACCCTTGTGGTAAGAGAATTAGCGCCTTTTCTTGCGGAGCCATCTTATTCTGCAATATATTCCCAAGCATCATCGCTTTTTGACACAACATTTCCCCGGTTAGGAAAACAGGAGCAGTTTTCTCTGTTTCAAAAATAAATAACTTTTTTTCTGAGAATTTCTCCTGGCAAAGTTCAAAAAATGACTCATTGGGAATATCAAGAATATGTTTCTGCGCACTTTTTTTCATGAACAACGCTTATTTTTTTAATTGATGATTATGTGATCCTGATTGTTTACTTTGTTTTTTTGCGACATATCCCTTCAATCTCAAAAACAAGCTCTTTTCTGCATATATCCGTATTTACATAAGATACACGACAGTCTCTGGTAATTATTCTATCAATCTCCGATTCAATAATTTCTTTGTCCGAGCTGTTCTTATAATAAACTCTTAAGAAAACCAAGTCCTCAAGCCCAAATTCATAATTCAGACCATATTCCTGGAGATTCGACTGGTTGATAAGAGAGTCAATGTTTTTAAAAGTCTGATGAATTTGACCACAGATATCATCTTCAAAAGCAGTATCTTCTTTTACCACACTGGCTGTCCCTGAGATTATAAGCAAAGTTTCATCTTTCAATTCACATATAGCTCCTCTTGAAAATACCGGAGGCAGTTTGCCGTATTTTAACGAATATTGATAGGCGGGAATTTGAACCTTATTTTCAAAAAACAGGCTTGGTGCAGCAGAGGCAAAAAATTCAATGGAAAGAGTACAATCCAGCGCACCTACCGCGGAAGCTGCTGGAATTTGCCAATTTTGCATGTCTTCCCCGTATCGCTCCTGAAATGCTTTGTACCTCCCAGCATTGAAACACCGGTAAACCTCGATATCAGGCGCTGACTGATCCATATTTTTCACTATCAAAGGAACAAAATTCCAAATTCGAACAAATTGATAACCCGGGTATCCGGAAATAAATTCAAACATCTCCATATATAGCGAAAATGTTATTTTTTCAATTAGATTGCCATCTGGCTTGCCATCTAGCCTGGAAGTAATCGGGGATTGCATGGTTCCATAAATGCCTTCCGAGGCACTCCGAAATGTAATTCTACCTTTTTGGCAATCCGTAACGTCTTCAGACCCATCTGAAAACAAAACATCGACGATACTGTCAGCGCATTGAGTCGATTCAAACAAATTCTTAGTAATAGTTTCCATGTTATAACCTGATTTATTGAAATACATTAAATAATATTTATAACGCATGATAGTTTATCTCCATGCTGATCAAGATGTTTCGAGAAGGAATTCAGGGATTTGTCAAAAGGAATAAATTCCTAAAGCACTAGTAATTTTGAAGATAAGTTAATATTTGTCAATTATTTTCATTAAATTCTTTTATATATTCAAGTTTTGCATTCTTGTATTTTTCCATTTTCATTATTTTTTTAAAATCAACCATCATCTTATAGAGAAATCCAGGCGCCCCCATATTTTTTATAAAGTAAGGGACATACCCGCCTAAATCAAATTCGTTTCTAAAATCAACATCGACCTCTCCATTTTTTAGTGGAGTATATGTATAACTATTATGCATGTGTTCGATACGGACATAGTCTTTGATTGGAGGTACTTTATTTGGAGCAGCCATTACATTTATCTCAATTTTTTTGCTTTGTGGATTTTGAAAACGTTGCATAAGCGTTATAATTTCTCTATCTGTGAATGGAAAGGGCATGTTTTGTTTGAATCCCATGTACGCACTATAATAACCAGGTGCATGTATCGGATCCATGAGCGTGATTTTCTTGTTATCCATACCAAGATCTGCCCATGAACCTGTATCTTCAATTAACTTAATGATACCGCCCATTGTAGACTGAACCCGAAAATTCGCTTTACATTTTATCATGCTATTACCGGGAGTTTTTATAGTCCAAATCTTTATTCCATTCTCGTCTTTTACTAATTTCCATTGATTCGAACCGGAACCCACCCAGATCAAATGTGCTGCCATAGGCAGAAACGATATTACGACAAGTAATAAAATCTTCCTGATCTTTTTTTTGGGTTTATTTGTTGTGTCTGTAGAATTCATTTTGTTTTCTTTGCTAAATGATTTGATGAAAAAATTGAACAGTTTTATATGATTATATACATTTAAAGAGACGATAATACATGTTTCGCCAGGTATTTTGAAAGACAAACGAGTGTTAGCGTAGGAGGTATATCCATATCTTCAGAAATCAGAGAAGCATCACATACATACAGATTACGAAATTTAGTTTGCAGCTTTTCATCTACATGCTCTTTAATCCTGATCACTCCACCTGGAGCACTGCCACTAATGCCACTTTTAAAAATCTTCGTTGCTCCGGCATTTTTTAATATTTTTTTAGCTGCTTCTTCTCCTCTTTTAAACTTTTTTATTTCTTCTTCTGTTAATTTTTTATGGTATTTTCCATTTTCTCTTAACTCTCCACCCATCCCATCATGTATCATTACCCCTAATGAGATAGTTTTCGCGTGAGAAGAAATATTCATTAACTTAAAATTTTGAAGCATCAACATTTTGAATAAGGTGCCAGACATAGTGGTATCACCCAACTGACCACCTTCCTCAAAATCAGCGTCCAAACTTCCCACAAAACTTTCTTTTCCTTTCAGTCCAGGGACAATACCGAACATTACAAATCCTGGTTTACAATAGAAACCACGATTTACAACATCTTTTATTCCGCTATTGCGAAGGATTACCGGAGAAGACAACGATCCTGAAGCAAGAATAATTTTGGTTCCATAAGCCTGACATGTTTTAGATTTGAGTTTGTACTCAACACCTATAGCCTGATTTTTTTCAACAAGTACTTTGGTAACCTTGGCTTGATTTATTAAGGCTGCACCTTCTTTAATGGCTTCTTCCACATAGCTTCTCGCTTTCCACTTCGCCTCATACGAATAGCCAGAGGTACATTTAGACTTATCAATCAAAAACATGTTTTTCTTACAACTATATCCTAGGTCTTCCATACTTTGTCTTAATCTTATCGATTGAGGAGGAAAAAGCTCGTCCGGAAATTCTGTAAGAGGCAATTCCTTTTTGACTTCTTCCAACTCTTTAGAAAGATCGATTCCTAATGACAAAAAAATCTCTAAAGGAGGTAGCTTGGACACAGCAAAATAAAGAGCTGTGGAACCACCTGTTGTGATTGCCCTTAATGCTTTTATATTGTCGGCAAGAGGAACTTCCTGGGCTATGGAAGAAATACCTGAAAAAGTTTCTTTTAGGGGCTGATTGGCTCCTTGTTCAAGAATCAATACTTTTTTCTTTTCTTTACTTAATTCCCGGGCGATAGTTGCGCCGCAAGTTCCTGAACCAATAATAATTACATCGAATTCATTTCTTTTTAGTGTTTCACTCATGACAGTATCTCCTTTTGGTTGGTGAATAATTTCGGGTCTGCGATGGAAAGCCCGCTGATTTTGTTATTTAGTTTATTGATTGTATGTTCTGGTTTTTCAAATTATTCCTAACCTGAAATTGACTCAGATTTTGGCAAATAAATTAACTTTTCACTTTTAATTTTTTTAGCTATTTCTTGAATTGGGTCTTTATCAATCATATTGAAATGATTCGACTTTACATCGTAAATGCGAATTGGATTGAGTAGCAATTGATTCCAACCATAATCATCAGGCATATCTTTATACCCTTTGATAAATCCTTTGGTAGCTCTAAATAGCGACACATTTATCTTATGCGATAATTTTAATGGTTTGTAAGTGCTGCAGCAACGTTCGCTTGCCACAAGCATCTTATTGGAAATATTATATTTGGCAATGAATTGCTCTTTGATTAAATCCACACCGTGGTTTGTTATCATTTCATACAGATATTCTCCACGGTCGTTTTCAGATACTTGTCCTAATTGTTTAATATCTAAATCCAGATTTTCATTGGGTGAAAATGAACTTACTAAATTTTTGCAAACTTGAACAATCGAATCTAGCGGATCAAGTGAATCATTCACTCGTTGCAATGGGCAAAGACTATCCAATAATATTAAAGATGCAATTTTTTCACCTTGCTCCAGTAAGATTCTGGCCATTTCATAAGCAATCACTCCGCCATTAGAGTATCCGAGTAAACAAAAGGATCCGATAGTTTGAATTTTTTGCAAGGCATCAATATTTGCCTTGGCTATTTCTTCAACACTGCTTAATGGAGGTATTTTTCCATCTATCCCAATTGCTTCCAAACCATAAAAAGGCTGATTACCCAAAGCCTGGCTAAGTTGCAAAAGAGATAGCACGCTTCCGTCAGCTCCGGGCACAGCAAAAATAGGTATGTTATTTCCCTTTGTTTGCATAGGGATCAGGATATCAGAAGGTTTCATTTTCTCTTTATAGATCCGTTTGCTAAAAATTGAATCTGAAATTTCGTTTTCTTCCACTGTGCCTAACGATTGTGCTGATTCAATGTCTGGTAGTTTTTTTCTTGTGACAACTAAAGCATCGATTTTTTCGTGATATGCTTCTTCTAAATATTTAGTAAATTTCTGGATGTCTTTATACTCAAAAAATATACTGGGTGAAAGATCTTCCTGTAAGAGATGATTAGTTTTCTGTATGAGGTTGATTAAACCAATCGAACCCATGCCTAATTCAGTAAATGTATGATCTGTTGTAATTTTTTGAATGGGCATTTTCAATTGCTGCGCTATTTCTTGCTTTAAAAATATTTCTATTTTTTCGGATGATTTCATGTTGCCGGTATATCCGGTGTCTCCACCAGCCTCGGAAAATAGCCAGTCAGTCTGCGTTTCTGATTCTTTTTCTTCATTACCTGAAAACTCTAACGCACTGTTGCTATGTAAGGTATGAATTAAAGTGGATTCAGGTTGTCTGGTTTTTTCATTATCCACCCAGTACCGCTCTTTGGCAAACGGGTAGGTCGGTAGACTGATACGTTTAGGACTCCACTCGCTATAGAGCTTGTTCCAATCCAGATTCAAACCTTTAACCCAAAATTCGAGCAATTTTGATAATTTATTACCGGTAATCCAATGATCAATTAACATTGGCATGTCCTCATCAAATAAAGCCAAAGCAGCATTATCTTTTTTAGCTTGACCTTGATAAAAATCTTCAATATTTCGCGCGCCATTAATATAATCCTGAAGTTTTTCAGTCATCTGATCAATTGAACTAACAATAAAGCCCAGTCGTTCTTGCATCTCTTCCCTACCCACTTGCAAGGTATAAGCCATAGCCGTCAGATCAATTGATTGCCCCTGATTACATATAAACTGCAGCAGATCAACAACTTTTAGTTTTAATTGTTCTTTACTTTTTGCAGATAAAGGAATGATGATTTTCTTATTTTGATCTTTGATATTAATTGGTTTACTGAATTCTTTTGGTGGCAGATACTCCTCTACAACAATATGGGCATTGACACCACCAAAACCAAATGAACTGATTCCCGCCCTTAACGGAATTTTGTTTCCCCATTCATCCGTTAATGGCTCCCAATCCTTGGTTTTCTGAACAATATAAAATGGGCTACCTTCGAGACGGATGTTAGGATTTAATTCTTTAAAATGAATGTTTCCAAGAATTTTTTTGTACTTCATACCGAAAAGAACCTTTATTACCCCAGCAATTCCGGCTGCCGTCTCCAAGTGGCCAATACTTGTTTTAACAGTGCCTATTCCGCAAAAAGCCTTATCCGGTTGAGTTTGGTTTCTGCTCTTATATAATTCTTTAAATGCCTTCTTTAAACCATTTATCTCCACAGAATCACCAAGTGATGTACCAGTTCCATGAGCTTCAATATAACTGATAGTTTGGGGCTCAATTTGGGCCTTTTCAAAAACATCAAGTATTAGTTCAGCCTGGGCATTTGGATTTGGAGCAGTAAGTGAAGTGGCATGCCCTCCGTGGTTTACCCCTGTGCCTTTGATTATTCCATAAATGTGGTTCCCGTCTCTAATAGCCTGATCTAGGTTTTTAAGGAATACGGCGCCGGATCCTTCTCCTCGCACGTAGCCATCCGCTCGTTTATCAAATGTCTTACATCTTCCGTCGTTTGCAAGTACTCCTGCACTCCCCAATGAAATATATAAAGAAGGGCTTAATAAAGCATTGACTCCGCCTGCTATTGCCATATCACAACTTCCACTGGAAATAGCCTCAACCGCTCGGTGAATAGCAACCAAAGAGCTGGAACATGCTGTATTTATCGGTTCACTCGGCCCATGCAAATCAAGCAGGTATGATATACGATTAGGAAGAAGACTATGTGTAATTCCAGTCGCAGAATAACCTATAATATCGATTTCACCATCTCGCAGGACATCCAAATAATCCATAGAACCGACACCCACAAAAAGGCCTGTTTTGGTCCCAGCCAATTCTGAAGGCTTGTGCCCTGCATCTTCAATTGTTTTCCAAACTGTCTCTAAAAAGATACGATGTTGCGGGTCCATTAACCTGGCTTCTAAAGGAGAAATTCCAAAAAAAGAAGCATCAAACTTATCGACTTCTTTCATAAAACCACCCCATTTCGAGTTGGTTTTATTCTTTTCCTCAAAGGGATTACCATGAAAATCATTCCAGTCCCACCGATCA
>CAYZNC010000009.1:0-26681 GCA_964478555.1 uncultured Bacteroidales bacterium
CTCCAAACGTTGACTCACCAGTGAAAAGAATAGAAAATTATAAGCTTCAATATCTTGCTTTACGAGAAAAAATGCATGAGTTCCCATATGTCAAATTTATTGTATGGACGGGTGCTGCTCAGGTTAAAACCGAAACCAATGAAATGGATGCAAAAAGGGCTCAGGATTTTTTTGATTGGGTAAAAAAGGATTGGGATATCCCTGGCGATAATATCTATTTATGGGACTTCAGAGAGCTGGAAACTGATGGTGGCTTGTATCTTTTAAGCAAGAATGCAAGAGAAGGGAGCAATTCGCATCCTAATGAATTATTTTCTGAACAGGCAGCGAAACTGCTGGCTCAGAGAATAACCGATGTCATTGAAAATAATGGTACGAAAACTATGTTAACAGGCGTATATCAAAATGGAATAGGTGTTGATTTTCGTCATGAGTCCCTTTCCGCCAGCTATCGGAAGTGATAAAATCAGCGGTTTAATCAAGCTGCTGATCTTTGGGACAAATAAAGACAGTGTTCTTATTTGACGAGGTTGATGGATTTACATAAATAATTGAATCGAATGAATTTATATAGTCCCGAATTTTTTGCGTTTACACTATTATTATTGATCCTGTACTATTTGATCAATCCGAAAGTTCAAAAGGTATTGCTTTTTTTGGGCAGTTCGGTTTTTATAGGTTCGTTTGCTTTAAATTTTCTGTTTTTTACTTACCTTTTTATTGCAATAAACTATCTGTTTGCCCTGCAAATAGAAAAATGCAGACCCTATGCGCCTATTCAAAAAATAATCGCTAATTCAGGGATTCTTCTAAATATTTTTTTACTCGTATTTTTTAAATATATCAGGTTCATTATCGAGAATTTAATTTTATATTTTCGTGCTATTCATTATTCCGTTGATTGGCATGATTTTAAAATTATCATTCCGATTGGGATTTCCTATTACACTTTTCAGGGAATAAGTTATCTTTTACAAGTATACAGGGGGCACGAAAAGGCGGAAAAAAATATACTGATATTTTCCAATTATTTTCTCTTTTTCCCTAAATTTTTATCCGGACCAATTGAGTTATCAAAGACTTTTATTCCTCAATTAAAAATTACCCATGATTACCGGTATGAAAATGTAAAAGCAGGATTTCAACTGATGCTCTGGGGTGCTTTTAAAAAAATGGTTATAGCCGACAGACTCTCTATGTTAATCAATGGCGTTTATAGCGATGTTGGCCAACTTTCAGGTAACCCTTTGCTGATAACGTTTTTATTGCAACCACTCCATTTATATTGCGACTTTTCGGGCTATACTGATATCGCGCTTGGTATTGGCAGAGCATTCGGGTTCAAGCTCACTGATAATTTTAACAGACCTTTTTTCTCAACCAGTGTAACTATGTTTTGGCGCCGATGGCATATATCGCTGTCGAATTGGTGTAATGAATATATATTCAAACGATTATCATTTAAATTAAGAAAATGGGGTATATGGGCATCCGTATTTTCTGTCTTTGTGACTTTTCTTGTAATTGGTATTTGGCATGGTCCCGGATGGAAATTTATTTTTTTGGGTTTATTACAGGGCATCGCTATTAATTATGAATTCTTTACAAAAAGGACTCGCCTGCAGATTGCGCAGAAATTACCTCCGCAGGTTGTTTTATATACCAGTTATGTCCTTACTTATCTTTTTGTTTGCCTTACCTTAACTTTTTTTAATGCCGCTTCCTTAGCAGATGCATTTCAATTTTTATCAAATATGTTTACAAATATCAGCCTTACCAAATTCAATGTCATATTTATACCATTCTTTGATAAAATAATTGCGTTTTTGTCTTTGGCATTTTTAATTTTTATTGAATATCGTCAGGAACATGGAAAAAATATATTCGATGAGGTGAATGTCTGGCCTAAATGGGTGCGGTTAATACTCTATTATCCTATAATTATTTTAATTATTTACTTTGGCAGTCCGCACAAAGATTTTGTTTACATGCAGTTTTGAGTTCTCAGGTGAATAATTTTGAAGCGTATGAATGAAACTTATTATCCAACAAAACGAAGCGTTCTCATGAAGAGAATAAGCGTGACAATGTGGCGTTATCCCAAGGGAATTGCATTGGAGCTTCAGGTTCAACTCCAAAATTTCATCTTCCTTAAAGCTTTATGGAATAAATTAATTCTATTTTTTTTACCCTTTATTTTTATTTCGCTGATTATTTTTATTGTAGATCCGTATAATTTATTTTATGTTTCACACATTTTTAGCGATAGCGCCAAATTTAAGTGTGTTAACCGGTCAAATTCCTCCTCACCGAGAGGAAATATTTTATGGAAAACGGTTGATTTCAGAAGAAATCCAACTCCAATTATCATTTTGGGCGATTCAAGGATGGCGGATGTCAATCCCGAGTGTTTTGGAAAGAAATTAGGTAGTAAAGTTACAAATCTGGCAGTCCCTGCAGGAAATAATCAAACTATCATCGATTTATTTTGGATGGCTGCCGGTACAACGGATTTAAAAACTGTATATATACAAACTAATTTTAACCGGTATAATGCTGTCTTTAATTTTGATCTCTATGGGCCCGTTAAACAATTAACAGACAAGCCGTTTTATTACTTCTTAAAGTGGAACTATATTCAGGATGCTTTTTCAGTTATGTATTATTCATTTTTCAGGGATGAAAAATATGTCAGTCAGTCATACAAATATAGAGACGATAACTGGCAAGCTACCGATCAATTGATAAGGAATGAGCTTTCAGGGTTCGATTATGTGTATCCAACAAAGATCAATGCCGATTTGCAACGTATTGTAGGTTATTGCAGGGAAAAACATATTAGTCTACATTTTGTCATTGCGCCCGACTTTTATGAAACACACAGTTATATTAAAATATTTCGGTTAGAAAAAGAATATCAAAGATTTAAAAAAGATATATACACTTTAGGTCCCACTGTAGATTTAGATAACGGTATTCCGTTTTCCTTTAATAAAAACAATTATTTAGACCATTATCATATCAAACCTCAGATGGCAGACACACTTGTATCTATGATTTTAAATTATAATGTGTTGGGGGAAAATTAATAGATTGTGTTTTTTTCCCCCAGAAACTGCTATTTAAAGTAAGTTGATTGAGTTAAGTTAAGGCTCATGAGCTGATTTTTTTCTTTATAAATATCAAAATTTTTAACCTTAAAACTTTAATTACCATCACAGAATAAACAATCGATGTATTTTAAGTGTTCTTGTTGAGAGGAGATTGGTTCTAATATTGAGTATTAAATACAATAGAATAGTTATTTGACTTAAAGTTAAACGGATATGATAAGGAGGTTTTATCATTGACCTCACCATATTTTGTTCTATTTTATTTTTATTAATGGTTGGATACTCTTCTAGTCAAATAATCCAAGGACAACTATGGTTGCCTTATTTTGTGCCACCAGTGAAGTTGTGTTTCTTTTTTATCCTGGCTTTTAGAATGTTTAAAAGCAGACAATTTATTTTCAATTTTAATTGCATTAAATAAAACAATCAATATGGCAAAACTGATAGATTTAAAAACATTTACTGATGAGCGGGGGAATCTGACCGTAATTGAAAAAACCGTTCCCTTTGATATAAAAAGAATTTTTTACATTTATGGGGTGGATTCTTCTTCGCGTGGTGGGCATAGACATAAAACTACATTCCAGGCTGCTATTTGTTTAAAAGGCAGTTGCACCATATATAATAATAATGGTACTAAAGAGGATGTTTTTGTATTGGATAAACCTTCTAAATGTTTAATTATAGACCCGGAGGATTGGCATACCATGTACAATTTCACGCCTGATGCTATTTTAATGGTTTTAACGTCTAATTATTTTGACGCTAACGATTATATTTATGAAAACTACATAGGTAAAACTGGAGAGCAAGCGGCAAAGCCTGCCCGGCAATTGATAGAAACCATCAAGATTCGGTAATCCTGCTCTTAAAGAGGCTGTCTAAAAAGTATCTTTCAGTTCATTCGCCCCTAAATCCCCTAAAGGGGACTTCCTTACCCTCAGGCAGTTGCGGGAGCCGCCTTTAGGAGGTTGGGGGCTAAGTGAGGCTTTTGAGACGCCCTCTTTGGCCAAACGCAAAAGGTAGATAACTATGCTATTAGATTAAAGTTAAGTATAAGTTTTCAAAAGACATGACAAAAATCTTGGCATACTCCAGAAGTATATAACGTAGCCATGCCAAGGGGCGTGTCTGTCTATTTAATCCTATGCTATCAAACGATAGGATACCCACCTTAATTTTTCCTGAAGTAGCAATTTTATACGCCAGGTAAGAGCGTCGTGAATGTCGTTGGACAGAAACAACGTTGAAAGCTTTTAAATTGGGATCATACTTTTTAATATAGGAATCGAATCGTTTTGCTGTTACCAGCGTTCTGTTTCGGTAATTATAAAAGGAATCTACGGTTACAATATTGTTCTTTATTCCTAAAGCCTTTAGGTAGGCGGCAGCTGCTTCGGATTTTGAATGAAAAGGATAGTTTATGGTTGAGTCATTATTAACATGGTCATCATATAGCAGACAAAAATCAGACGGACGGTTAAATGCAATCCCATTAATAGAAACAGAATCTATAAATAAATTTCTGTCTTCCCGGGAACTGTTAAGGTCGTTAGTTAGACTTATAGAAAGGTTATGGGTGGCCGATAATGATAGACCTGTACGAAATGTATAGGTAGACTGTTGTTTGGTGGCAAATGCCTGACCTAAAATAGAGTCGCCAACCGCACAAAAGAAATGAGCAAATATGTTTTTTGCTTTACTGCCATAAGTATAAACTTTAATTTCATTAATAGTATTCTCCGGATTCAATTTTTTCAGGGCGGATTTACTTAAACAGACACACCCGTTAGTGAACAATGCTGCGGGTAATTCATCTATTTCATACCGGCTGTCATTGAATTCGGGACGATTATTATGTATCAATCCGGTAACGAAAATGGTTTTATAGTTGGAGAGGTCAATCTTTTGTGGGATAAGTTCCAAAACATAGGGAGGTAGCCATCCTTCGATCACTAATACATCTGCATCAACAGGATGGTTTTTGGATAGCAAACGTTTATTAAAAATCAGCAATATGGCGAGCAAGAGAATCGCAAATAATCCCACCATTAAAAGTTTAATAAAAATACGTTTGCAGGTCATAAGGCCTTTACATTGAAACTGTAAAGATAGATAAAAAGAAACGATCGTAAATCGAAATAATAACTTTGGGGAATTGTAAAAATCAGGAGGGTAATAAGGCACGGACAGGCTGTCCGCGCCAGCAAGAAACTGCACTTAAGCCAGTTCTTCTTCCATAACCATTTCAAAATTTACCATGTGTGTAAATGGTTCTTCTTGGTAACTTACAGCGCCTTCCAAACCCAATTCAAGTTCAAAACTTTTAGGGTTTTGCATACGAATTGTTTTACCGGTTAATTCATCCATTACAATATACATATCCTGATCTCCAATACAACGAGCCACGATAGAAGCATTCTCGATTACCTTCATCTCTACAATTATTAATTTAAAATTAAAAACAAGGGCGGCAAAAGTACATGTTTTTTTTTAATTACTAGTATGATTTCAAAATAAACGGGTAAATATTTTAAAAGATTTATGAATATCTCTAATATTAAGGAACTTAACATTTCAAAGTAAATTATTAGCGAACAGTTTGGATGTTCCGGCTTTTAAACCCTCAAGGTTTTCAAAACCCTGAGGGCCCTGAAGGTTTATTACGGTAGATCAGACCGAGGGTTTGTCACGGTACATCAGACCTCAAAGGTTTTCGGAATCTTTAAGGTCTCGCTAATGTTGGGATTTACATTGATGAGCCGGGAAGTAGAGGCCTTTTATCTGTTTTGCTTTATTTTTCTCTCGAATTAATGTAAATTCGCATTTATAACATTTTATTGCAAAAACAGCCGTGAAAAATATTAATCATGGATGTTCTGCCAAAAGGAATTTCTTTGAAACATCTGACCAATAACCCAATAAAAATAATACCGATGAAAAAGACATTAACGTTATTAATTGCAGTTGCTTTATTTACTTTACTGGCCTTTAAAGTCATTAAAACAGAAGAAAACAATCTTCCGTGGCCCACTGTAACTAAAGAATCCAAACCATGGACTCGCTGGTGGTGGCTTGGTAATGCTGTAGATAAACCTAATCTTACGTATAATCTCGAAGAATTAAAAAAAGCTGGCATTGGAGGTGTTGAAATTACGCCAATTTACGGTGTAAAGGGTAATGATGCTAATGAAATTCCTTTCCTTTCTGCTAAATGGATGGAAATGCTTGGCTTTACAATTAAGGAAGCCGATCGTTTGGGGATGGCGGTGGATATGAATACGGGTACAGGCTGGCCGTTTGGTGGCCCGCAAATTACCTCAAAGGATGCAGCCGGTAAAGCAATTTTTCAGGACTATACATTAAAAGGTGGGCAGAAACTAACGGTTCCCATTTTGGTTTCGGATGCTAAGCAAAAGGATGTTACTACGCTATGTTGCTTAATGGCTTATTCAGATAAAGGCTCTAACCTTAATCTTACTTCAAAGGTAAAACCTGACGGGACTTTAGATTGGACAGCACCAGCCGGCGACTGGAAATTAATAGCTTTGTTTAATGGGAAAACGTTACAAGCCGTGAAGCGTGCAGCTCCTGGTGGCGAGGGACTGGTAATGGATCATTTCTCAAAAGAAGCTTTAGCTGTTTATCTGCGACGCTTTTCAAAAGCATTTGAAACAAACAATACGCCTAAGCCAAATACATTCTTCAATGATTCATATGAGGTTTATAATGCGGACTGGACCCCGAAATTCCTGGATGGATTCTATGTGCAACACGGTTATAAGCTCGAAGATTATCTTCCGGCAATGCTCGGACAAGGTAACCAGGACACGATAGCCAGGGTAAAATCAGACTACCGGGAAACCATGTCCTATATGCTGATTAATAATTTCACCAAACTCTGGACTAATTGGGCGCATTCTATGGGTAGCATTAACCGGAATCAGGCGCACGGATCGCCTGGTAACCTGATTGATATCTACGCCACACCTGATATTCCTGAATGCGAAACATTCGGTGCTACTTCGTTTGATATTCCCGGCTTACGCCGTGATAAAGAAGATGTACGGCAAGGTGATGCAGATCCCGTGATGCTTAAATTTGCTTCTTCGGCAGCCCATCTGGCCGGACGTAAATATTCTTCTTCTGAAACTTTCACCTGGCTCGGAGAACATTTCAAAGTTGCATTATCGCAGTGCAAGCCTGAGCTCGACCAATTGTTTATTTGTGGAACTAATCATGTGTTTTTCCACGGTACAACTTATTCACCCAAAGAAGCTGCTTTTCCTGGCTGGTTATTTTATGCGTCTGTTGAATTTACGCCGAACAATAATATCTGGAAAAACATAACAGGACTGAACGAATATATTACCCGTTGCCAATCGTTTCTGCAATCGGGGCAGTCCGATAACGACCTGCTTGTTTACTGGCCTGTTTACGATCTTTGGTACAATCCCAAAGGTTTGGATATGCCATTCAAGATACATGACAGTTGGCTTCAACCCAGTAAGTTTTACACTACTACAACCTGGTTGCGCAAAAACGGGTATGATTTTGACCATATTTCTGATAACTTCATCCTTAATGCCACTGTGGAAAGGGGTAAAATTAAGGTTCCGGGTGGTGAATATAAAGCGCTGGTAATTCCCGAATGTCGTTTTATGCCTTTGGAAACCTTAAAAAAGATAAAAGCCCTGGCGGAAGAAGGCGCTAAAATCGTATTTATTGATTCGTTACCGTCCGATGTACCGGGATTATCCAATCTAACTGCCAACCGTGACCAATTAGCCAAACTTAAAACCTCACTTCATCTGATTACTACATCCCCCGAAGATGCAAACTTTATACTTGATCAAGGAGAAATGGCGATCACTAAACTCTTTTCAGGCGTTTTTGATAAACTCGGCGTCAAGAGAGAAGATATAGTTAAACAAGGGGTTGGTTACAATCGCCGTAAGTATGATCTGGGGACTCTCTACTTCTTTGCGAATCAGCAATCCAAGCCACTTTCTGGTTGGGTGAGATTGGGTGTTTCCGCTAAATCGGCAGCGATTTATGATCCGCTTACCGGACAATCCGGAATTGCAAAGTTGCGAGAGGGAAAAGATGGTACGGAGGTATTTTTGCAGCTTGCTTCCGATGAATCATTGATTTTAAAGACATGGCATGATATGGAGACAAAGGCACAGCCCTGGACGTACTATCAGCCTTCCGCAGATCCCATAGCCTTAAAAGGTCGCTGGAAACTCTCTTTGATTGAAGGTACGCCAACCATTAAACAGGAATTTGATTTGGATGCGCTCACATCCTGGACAAACCTTAACAATGCCGACTTAAGCATTTTTTCCGGTACGGGGAAGTATGTTTTGAAATTTATACTTCCCGAGCAAATTGCAGATAACTGGCAACTTGATCTGGGTAAGGTATGTGAAAGTGCCCGTGTCAAAATTAATGGAAAAGATGCCGGCATTTGGTGGAGCATACCCTTCCATGCCAATGTAGGTGAATATCTGAAAAAAGGTGAAAATACAATCGAAATTGAAGTCACTAATCTTTCTGCCAATCGCATTGCCGATATGGATCGCAAAGGTGTTGAATGGCGAAAATTTAAAGAAATTAACTATGTCGATCTTAATTACAAGCCTTTCAACGCCTCATCATGGAAAGTTATGAATTCCGGCTTATTAGGACCGGTGACGCTTACGCCGATGAAGATAGTTAAGGAGTAGGTGTTATAAAAGTGTAATTTTAATAATGAAGCGACGAAGCGAATATGGCTGTTGCACAACTTCACATGAGGAGATTCCTCGCTTCGCTTCCGACCAACGGGAGGAATCTCCTTATGTGCTTTGCATCCGCCAATGGTCAAATTCCGCTTGTCATTTAATACTGGTCTTAGAATCCATTTTACGATACAACTTTCTGATAGATTCCTACCATTTTTTCAGTAAGCACCTTACTGTCAAAGTTATTTACTACGGCATTTCGTGCATTGATGCTCATTTGTTGTAGTTTTTCATGATCTGCAAACAGGTTGGTAAATGCTGTTACCAAAGCAACTGCTGTATTGGGCTCATAAATGACACCTCCTCCAGATATCTTGGCAATTTCAGGGAATGCTCCTAAAGCAGGCTGTACAACAGGTATACCTGAAGCCATCGCTTCAAGCTGATAGAGCCCAAACGCTTCTCCTTGCAGCACAGGAACTGACAATACAGATAATCCTTTAAAAAAAGCTGGTAAAGCTTCTGTTTTAAAATTATCGATAATTTCAACGGCATGCATCAGGTTCTTTTGCTTAAGCTTTTTGATCTGCTTCTTAATAAAAATCTTGTCATCGCCCGTCATACCACCACAAAGCCTTAGCTTCACGTCTTTAAATGTGAAATTTGATCTAAGTTTGATAAAAGCATCGATCAAGATTCCCAAACCATTTTCTTCACATAGCCTGGAAAGGTATCCTATGATAGGTGGTTCCAACGAAGGACTCATTACTTCATAAGCATCGGGGCTTACGCCAATATACACCACATGCAGCTTATCATCGGAAAGTTTAAGAGATTTCTTCATCCTTGCAGCAAAATAGTCGCTTACAGCCACAAAGGCATCTACATATTTAGCATTGTCGCTCATCAGTTGCCATACTTGTTCACGAAACGGGGATTTCATCGCGTCTACCCAAACATCTTCATCTTGTAAAGAACAAACTACAGGAATATCAAGATCTTTGTGAATTTTTTCAGCAAGGCCTAATAATAAAGCATTGGAGAGATGGACCAAATCAGGTTTTTCGTGATTTTTTAGATAGTCTATTAATACTTGTAGTTCCTCGCTTTGAAAACCTTCGCTACCTTTAAGCATTGAAATGGTCATTGCTTCGAGACCGGTTGCTCTTGTGGAACCTGCTTTTTTTGCAGCATAACGGAGTATGGGTTTTGAATCAAAAAAACGCTCGAGCCAGTCTGGCATATGCCTTAAGAAACTAAAATTTTGTTTCAGATAAATGTTTACTGCTCCGTAGAACACAGGCGTGCCATCAGAATTATTTGCATTTTCAGTAGAAAGCGGTAAATATATGGGAAGCATCACAGAATTGTGTCCCATCGTTTTCAATGTTTTCACGAACACACTGTCACGAAGACAGTTGCCACAATAAAAAACGCCTCCAAATCCGGGTATGATATTTACAATTTTCATATGTAAAAATTTTTTTGGTTAAGGTTGTATGCCCGCCTGTCCGGCAGGCAGGGAACTCCATGTTTGCTATTTTCATTGGTGTTTGTGTTTCTTCGCAAACATGTTCGGTTCATATTCAAAAAATTTACACAAAGTTAACAAGTATCATAGAGTCAAACAACGTAGATCTGTTGCATTTAGTATTTTACTTCCCAAATCCATATACATTACCATCCTGTTCTGCAATAACAAGTAAGTTCTTTGTTACTGCAGGAGTGCTATCGGAGGGGCTTCCCATTTCATACGACCACGTTTCCTGACCTGAATTCAAATCCAGCATATAAATACGACCATCGCATGACGCTATGATTACGCTATTACCTGCAATTACCGGAGAACCGGTTATTTTTCCCAGGGTTGTGTGTGACCATAAAATTTTACCATTGGTTTTATCAAAACAATATACTTTCTTATCTTCTGATCCAACAATGATCTTATTTCCGGAAATAGCGGGTGAGGCGATAAATGGTCCGGCACCACTGTGGTTCCAGATGATCTTTTTACTCATAAAGTCGACACCGTAAAATACACCATCATAATTACCAAAGAAAGCAAGCGTACCATCCAACACAGATGAAGAGGCAATATAGGTGCCAAGGTTAATTTTATGCACCAGTTTTCCGGTGCTTACGTCCACCACATGAAGCTGGCCGTCGCAACCACCAAACACAGCTACCTTGCCGTTAGTAGAAGGACAACCATTAATGTAGTTCTCCGAAGTGTATTTCCACACTGGTTTCCCCGTAGATGCATTTAAGCAATGAAGTGAAAAATCATAGCTCCCGGATATAATGTATTTGGTTTTTTTATCGGAAGCAGGCAGGAAGTTTGCAGATCCTGATATCTGTCCCTCTGTTGCATATTTCCATTTCAATTTACCGGTTTTGGAATCCAAAGCGAGCAAAACGCCTTCAAGCGAACCAACATACACTGTATTATCAACAACCAACGGAGGTGCTTCAATAGCAGTACCTGCATTATATTTCCACTGGAGTTTCCCGGTCTCCGAAATGGAGTAAATAGTGCCGTTGTTAGAGCCAATATAAACACTGCCTGTACTTATTACGGGAGAAGACTTTGTTTTATCACCCATTTTGAAAGTCCAAAGCAATTTAGGAGATTTTGGCATTTGAACATTGGCTATGCCATGCAAGTCGGGGCTTCCCCTGAATATAGGCCACGATGAATTATCCTGGGCATTGCCTTGAAGACAAACAATGTAAGAAATTATGAGAAACAGAATTTTAGTAGGCATGTTATTACAGTGTAAACGCGAACTGGTTCATGATCATTATTTTATGGTCGCAACTTTAAATGCTAAAGCACCTGTTGGACAAGCTTCTATGCACTTATTTGCAGCCTTCGTCAATCCTTCCCGGATGGATTGATTAAAGGGCACGTCAATTCGAACATCAAAGCCTCTGCCAACATAGGTTAACCCTGTTAATTCATTGTTTTTAACCGTTATTTCCACACATAGCCCGCATTTTATGCATTTTTCGGGTTCGTAAACCACCAGGTCATGTTGAAAATGTTTAACCATGGCTTTACGCTCGCCGAAGGAATATTTTTTACGATCTGCTTTGTACTCGTCAGCATGTATCCTGAGTTTACAGGTATCCAGTTTACGACAGTCGCAATGCAGGCATCGCTTAGCTTCATTTACAGCTTCCTGCATGGAGAATCCTTCCATAAAACCACCTTTTGGCCCCAATCTTTTATCCGGTATAGCTTCTTTCAGATATTCCTGGTATTCTGTCAATAACAATTTATCGAACCTGGAGTTAAATTTTTTTTCATTTTTCCTGAGCGATTTTCCTTTCAGGTAGAGGTCTGCTGAAATAGCTGCAGCTTTGCCCTGTGCAACAGCTCTTACGGCCATCTTTTGAGAACGTACTACGCTGCCACAGGCAAAAATACCAGATTCGGACGTAGCAAAAGTACCTTCTTCAATAGTTAAGCCTATTTTACTAATTTGAAAAATGCTATTCAGGTGTTCGGATGCGGTAATATCGCCGGTAGCTATGATGACTGCATCAAATTTGCCTTTAATTTCACGTTCAAATACTTCGGCAGTGATGAGCGAATTGAATCTGAATTCAGCCCCGTTGCTGCGTATAATTTCAATCTCGCTGTTTAGCGCCTGTTTTGGCAGTTTTTCTTCCGGGATACTATAACGAAGAGTTCCTCCGGCATCCTCGTTTTTATCAAAGAGGGTTACCTTGTGGCCAAGTTGCAGGAGGTAATAAGCACTGGAAAGTCCGGCGGGTCCGGTGCCAATGATGGCGATGGATCTCCCCTCTCCTTCAGGAGAGGGGCCGGGGGTGAGGCCACCCACATATCTCTTTAACATACAAATTGATACAGCTTCATCAATTTGTTTTCGGCGACAGGCCTTTTCACAAGGTGCGGGGCATATATAGCCCAGAACATAGGGCAGTGCTATTTCTTCTTTTACAACTTCAAGGGATGCGGAAAAGTCTCCGGCAGCAATGAGCCGGTTCATTTCCGGAATGTTCATATTAGCGGGACAAGCAAGACTGCATGGAGCTTCACAATCGCCAACATGATCGCTTAATAATAGTTCCAGGGCGTCCTTGCGGGCTTCTCTTACATCCAGGTCATCAGTAATTATTTCCATTCCTTCTGCTACTTTAAGTGCGCAGGAGGGATGAAGATTTCCTGTTTTCTTATCTTTAACAAGACAAACCATGCAGGACGGGTGATTGCCATATCCCTGCAGGTAGCACATGGATGGTATTATAATATCCACTGTTTTTGCAGCCTCAAGCACAGAAGTACCTTCAGGAACTTTTAAGTCTAGATTGTTTATTTTTAAATGAATCATATTTAAAAAGTACTTGGTACTCAGTACTGAGTACAAATTTGTATCATCAATCAGTTACCACTGCGTTTACTGGGCATATTTGTTTACAGATGTCGCATTTAATACATTTTTCAACGTCCACATGATGCAATTCATATGGTTTGGCTTCTATGGCATCTGATGGGCATCGTTGTGCACATTTGGTGCAGCCTATGCATTCTTCTGTAATCCGGTAGGAAATCATTTCTTTGCATTTACCGGTGGGACAATGTCCATCGATGTGTGCCAGATATTCTTCCCTAAAGTATTTTAAGGTGGTAAGAACAGGATTGGGAGCCGATTTTCCAAGTCCGCACAAACTTCCCTTTTTAGTTTTTTCAGCCAGTTGTTCAAGCGCCGAAAGGTCTTCTAAAGTGCCTTTTCCGCAGCTTATTTTATTTAGAATTTCGAGCATCCTCCGGGTGCCTATGCGGCAGAAAGTGCAACGTCCACAGGACTGGCTTTCCGTAAAGGACAGGAAATATCGCGCTATGTCAACCATGCAATCGGTTTCATCGAGTACGATAAGACCACCTGAGCCCATCATAGCACCCGCTTTGGTGAGGGAAGCATAATCAATTGGCGTATCAGCCATAGAAGCTGGAATACAGCCTCCCGAAGGGCCACCAATTTGAATTGCTTTAAAACGCTTGTCATCGGCAATTCCTCCACCAATCTGCTCTACTATTTTTCTTATGGTAATACCCATCGGGACCTCTATCAGACCACCTCTCTTTACTTTACCAGCCAGAGCAAATACTTTGGTGCCTTTGCTGTTTTCAGTTCCAATGGAATTAAAAGCATGTTCCCCATGCCGTATAATCCATGAGACCAAAGAGAAGGTTTCCACATTATTAATTAGCGTGGGTTTATCCCAAAGTCCATGCTGAGCAGGGTATGGGGGGCGCATTGTAGGAAGTCCACGCTTTCCTTCTATCGAGGCAATGAGGGCAGTTTCTTCACCACAAACAAAAGCTCCGGCGCCTTCAAAAACCCTTATACGAAACGAAAATTTGCTTCCAAGTATATGATCGCCCAATAAGCCTTCATTTTCGCATATTTTAAGTGCTTCCCTGATACGTTTAACCGCTAGCGGATATTCTGCACGGATGTAAAAAATACCTTCGCTAGCGCCTACCGAAAAGGCTGCTATGATTAATCCCTCAATTACGCGAAATGGATATGATTCAAGTAACATCCTGTCCATAAATGCCCCCGGATCGCCTTCATCACCATTACATATAACATATTTGACATCTGACTGCTCATTTTTTACGAGCTGCCATTTTATGTGCGATGGGAAGCCAGCTCCTCCTCTGCCTCGTAAGCCACTTTGTTGGATTATAGATATTATGTCGACCACAGAAGATTCGTCTAAGCAGAATGCTAAAGCTTTAAAACCTTCCTTTCTTTTGTACTCACTTAAGTCAGTCGGTTTTATAATGCCCCTATATTCGGTTGCAATGCTAACCTGACCGTTGAGAAACTCAGCAACAGGTGTGTCGGTATGATCCGAAGCATATTGTTTTACTGATCGTGGCAGGTGATCTGAAGCAATGCTGTCAAACAGATTATAAAGTCCCGATTTGATCTTCTGGAGCGGATCATTAGGCTTAAAATGTTGCCGGATAACCTCATTCACTTCTTCCGGCTTTATTTTTGCATAAAACATAGGTAATTCACCTGCTTTATGTATTTCAAGGATTGGGACCTGATTACAGATGCCCACGCAGCCCACTTGTTTTACATCAACACTTATTTTATTGCGGCTTAGCGCTTGCTCCAACGCTGCCTTCACTTCAGCACTTCCACTTGCAACGCAGCAAGAACCCAATCCGATGCGAATTTCGCCCTGAGATACCCTATGTTTAGAAATAATGGAAGGAGCCATTGCAGAAGGATTACTTTTTGCCGCAAGAAAGTCTTCTAATATTTCACCGGTCTTCTCAATACCTACATGCCCGTATGTTATATCATCTATCTGAACTACTGGTGCAAGCGTGCAGCATCCGAGACACGCCACCTTATCCAGTGTAAAAAGCCCGGCTGCATCAGTTTCTTCATCGTTTTTAAGTTTCAGGGTTCTTCGGAAGGCATCGTAAACCAGCATGGCCCCTTTAACATGGCAGGCAGTGCCAACACAAACCTTGATCATATGTTTACCCACCGGCTTGAGTCTGAATTGGGTATAGAACGTAGCGATGCCATGTATGCTGGAAGGTTTAATATCAGTGGTTTCACAAACTCTCTTCAGGGCTTCTTCAGGTAAATAGTTGAATTTGCTCTGGATAGCTTGCAAAATAGGGATAACCATATCAGCAGATTTTCCATTTGCTGCAACGATGTTATCTATGTCTGTTATAATGTTACTCATTTTGATCTTTTTGTTCTTTGTTCTCGCAGATTTTCGCAGATCAGGCCGCAGAGTTTCGCAGAGATTTTTCATCTATTCCGCGAAACTCCGCGTTTTTATCCGCGTAAATCTGCGAGAACTTTTTTCATAATTTGTTCACGATTCTTACTATGGAATCCTTTAAGGACTCCGCATTGAAGTTAATCAATAAGCCTAGTTTTTTATTGGATAATTTTAAATAAGTTAAGAGCTGTTTATGATGGATGTCTGATAAAGCATCAACCGATTTAAGCTCGATAATCACTAAATCGTTTACTAGTATATCTAATTTAAAACCGACATCAAAGCGTATCTCCTTATATTTCATGGGTATTCCTAACTGATTTTTGACATCATATCCCATTTGCTCTAGTTCGTATGAAAGTGCTTTTTCATAGACAGATTCCAAAAGGCCTGGTCCTAATTCCTGATGAACCTTAAAGGCTGCTCCCCGAATATCGTATGAAATGTCATTTTCTTTCATAATAACTTTAGTTTTTTTCTCGCAGATTTACGCAGATCAGGCCGCAGATTTACGCAGATTTTTTTGACACTTCATCTGCGAAACTCTGCGTTTTTATCTGCGAAACTCTGCGAGAAATCTTATCTGCGAGAACTATTTTCCAATGCAATATAAATTCTTTTCGCCCCGTATATAAATCCTTCCATTGACAAAGGCCGGAGTACAATCGGATTTTTCGCCAAGTTTCGGTTCACCCAAAGATGCGTATGTTTTATCAACTTTAATGATATGCATAATTCCCGTTCTATCTAACACGAACAACTTTCCTTCTGCAATGATGGGAGAGGAGTAGACGCTGTTGCCCAAATCCTTGTCCCAGTATTTTGTTCCCGTCTGTGTATCGTAACAAACAACTGTTCCATAGCTTGTGGACAGGAACAGGTATTTATCCGTGGCAACCGGACTGGGAACATCCGACAGGAAATCCGTGCTCTCCCAAATCACTTTGGGTTCATCTCCCAACTTAATAGCGGCCAGTTTCGAATAATCATTAACCGAAAATACCATGCCATTGGCATATGCCGGTGAGGGACCCACTTCTCCCGTAATGCAATCGATTTTCCACAGTTCTTCCCCATTGGCAGGATTATATGAGGCTACAAAAGGCTCAGCCGCCAGGATAATTTCCGTACGCTTACCCGTAAAGGCAATAATTGGCGATGCCCATGATACTTTTACATTGCGTTTGGTGCTCCATACTGTTTTTCCAGTTTGCGCAGATAAAGCCATCAATCTTGACAAACCCTTCTGATCAAATTGTACAATCACCATATCTTTGTACACCATTAAAGAAGAAGAATGTCCATAATGATTTTGAGGTACCCCAAGATTTTGCGCCCATATCTTTTTGCCATTTAAATCGAGTGCGATAATATCGCCATTGGCAAAGACGGCATATACACCTTTACCGTCAGTGGCTGCAGTGGGAGCGGCATATCCTGTTCCTTCTGAAACAGTGGGTGTTCCTGATGAATTCTGAATTTTTTCAACTGCGGTGGTCCACAAAATTTTACCGGAAGCGCCGTCAATACAATAGATTTCGCGTTTAGCCGCATTGGCACCGGTAAGAAATATTTTCCCTCCCCAAACAATGGGAGAATTGTATCCAGGAAGTGGCACAGCGGTTTTCCATAAAATATTCTGTCCGCTTTTCACATCCCAAGAGACAGGAACATTTTTTTTAGATACAACACCATAACCACCTTGACCGCGGAAAGTGGGGTAATTGTCCTTACTTTCAACAACCGCGTTTTCAGGTTTTGACACATTTCCGTTCTGATCTGAGCCTTTGGAAACAGCGGCAGTCTGTTTTGACGTATCCGAAACGGTTTTAGTATCGGTTACAATGGGTTTTGCAGCAGTGGAAGTGGTATCGGGTACTTCGCTTTGATTTACCACTAAGGCACTGGTTGCTGTAAACTTTTTTGTCAGTTCGTGATGTGAAAGAAATGCGAAGAATAAAGCTAAAATAAGCAAGGAAGCCCCGCTAACTGCAATCCAAAGACGGGCCTTTTTTTGTGATAAAGAAGCATTCTCCGCATCTGCGGTAGGAATAACAGGCTTTATTTTTTTACCATAGGTAATAAACTGGTAAGCAATAATCATAATGGCTATGCAAACCAGTAACAGGTAACCGCCCATCCTTATTTGCCATTGATTGGTAAAGTAAGCTTTTCGTGCAAGTAAATCGAGTGTTCTGATTTCCTCGCGGAGTTGGTTATCATTGGGCGTCTGATTTAACCTGTCTACTAAAGAATTAATCACGGTCATATTGATCGGATCTGCTTTCTTAATTTGTATGAAATTAGCTATTAATAAAATACAAATGACGAAAGAAAATACTCCTGCAATGAGCATGATCTTCTTCCAGAAGTTGGTGGTGTCTTTTACGGGTGAATCAGTGAGCATATAATGGAATGTTTTTTAAAATTGCAATAGTCGTGTTGGTTTTGGTGTAGTATTTAGACTTAATATCTTAAGCAATCAATGCACTATCGTTTCTTTTTTTACCGGACAATATTCCAAACACCGAGCACAGCTCAGGCAGGTCCCCTTATCAGGCCAATATCCTGTGCAATAAGGGACAATCGCTAATCCTGCTAAAGTGAGACCAAAAACCAAACCGATGAATCCGCCCAGGATCCAGCCTCCAAAATAGAATTCCCTTACAATGGAAGCGGCATCAGCGTAAAATTTATCCAGTGCTTTTCCGGAAGATTGAAATGTGGTTATTTCAACCGAAGGATTTTCTTTGTTACTTGACATCCGGAGTTCATTGGCAAGTCTGACTTTAGCATTTACATTGGCAAGGTTTTCATGGAATTTTGCTCCGACCCAACCGCCACCAATAACCAATAAAGGGATAATCAAGCAATATAAAATAAACCGTTTAACTGCATCATTTCTCTTTTCTGTATTTTTCAAATTGGTGGGTGTTTGAATGGCACCAAAAGGGCAGGAATTTTCACATAACCTGCATTCGATACATTTTGTAGGTGTAATGGTAAGATGTTTTTTAGAAACCCTGCTCACCAGATTAAGTAAAACACCGTAAGGACAAAGGAACCTGCAATATGGCCGGGCAATGAAAACGCTTGTTAGCAACAAAATACCGCCTATGGCGAACATTAGAAAAGTGGCATTAAACCTGAAAATACCTGCAAACGGATCGTATCTGCAAATGATAAAGTCGGTGGCTGTGGCGGCATACAAAATGCCAAGTCCGAGGTAAATGAAGGGTATTAAGCCCAATAAAGATTGTACCCATGAGTTAAGCTTCATGGGACGGATGGCAAATATGTCCTGGATGGCACCCAGAGGGCATACTCCAGCACAGAAGGTTCGACCGTAAAAAACAGTAAACAATAACGGAAGGATAAAAAATGCAATGACGGTAAACGGAATATGGTATTCCGGATTAAAAAGTCCCAACGTAATATTTTGGATGGAACCCACGGAGCAAATGCAACCTTTGCGATAAAAGCCAAAATACACGAGTGAGAAAAGCGACATCCAGAAAACGCCTTTGCGGGAACGTTTCTTAAGGACTAACCAGGTAATGAATGCCAGACTTGCAAAAAGTATGGCAACATCGAGGTATTCCATGATGGCCTCCCGTGGACCGGGGGTTTGAGTTACTGGCTGTGTATATTTGGTTTCAAATTCCGGTTTCGGGAAACGTTGAATAGCAAAACTATTCCATGCCATTAAACATAGGACAATGAACATTAACAAGAAGGAGTAAACTTTCTTCATTTGAAATGCATACCCAGCCTTGTGTTGTTTTATTTTGATAAATTTAGATTTGTTCATTCGGCTATTTTTTTTCGAAACCCTTCAACATGTATGCATTGGTGGCAGTAACACGACTAAATGCGTCCGCAGGACAATCTCTTGCAATAGCACATTGGTTGCAGTTCTCGCAAAGATTATGACGAATCTGCAGCTGAAGAGATCCATTGCCAAAAGCCCCGCAACCTTTCACACATTTTCCACAGCCAGTGCATAACTCTTCAATAATCGTATATTCGAAAAAGGGTTCTTCAACAAATTTCCTTTTAATAGCACTTACGGGACACAGTTGGCTTTCCGCAGCGGTATTAATGTCTTTAGTCTCGGGCCGCAAATATCCTCCGCACAAATCACAATACCCGCACATTTCCGTTACGTGTACACATTTTACTGCTGATGGTGTTAAAACACAGCTGGTGGCGCACCTGCCGCACTGAACACATTTCGCCGGATCCAATTGCCAAACCATTTTCCCGGCCATTGTTTTTCTTGACAATGAAAGTCCAATGCCACCGAGCCCAACCACAACGCCCAACCGGATACTGTTATTCAAAAAATCCCGGCGACTTATGTTTTTTTTGTTTTCCATTTTTAAGATGACTTTAGCGATACATTTCAGTAAATGAGTCAAGAGGGTGTCTCAAAGTCAACTTTCTCGCAAAGGTCGCAAAGTTTTTCGCAAAGACCGCAAAGTTAACTTCTAGTATTTTAACTCTTTGCGATCTTAGCGCATTCTTTGCGTGCTTTGCGTGCAACAAGTAATTCTACTTTTGAGACAATCTCCTCTCCTCCACCTTACGTTAGACATTTAAAGATAGTAAATCGTAAATGCCTTTTTCACTTATTATAGCTGTTTTATATCATAGGTCAATAATGCTTTCCCATGGCGGATATAAAGAACGCCATTCTGAATTACAGGATGAGCAAAATGTTCCTTGGTTCCTTTATCACACTTGAATTTACTTATAATCTCCATTTTCGTTCCGGTAAGTTGTATCAAATTAACATCTCCATTATCGGAATAACAATACAACATATGATCCGCAAAAATTAAACCACCCTTGTTGACTCTTAATGAATCTACTACCTGACCGGTTTTGATATCCACGCATTTTAATTTTTGAGTAATATCAGGGATGAATAAGTAATCGTTTATTTTTACAAAACCGTTAAACATGTTTTTAGTCTGATTATTTCGCCATACTTCTTTTATACTTTTTCCGTCGGGTGATAGTTCCAATTTAACGGTTCCATTGCCATCGCCTGCTACATAATAGATAAACCCGTCGGAGAAAACAGGAGTATTACATTGTTGCTTGTATTTGACATTCTCTTGTTTTTGCGACCACAATAATTCGCCTGTTTTGGCATCCAATCCCATGATATAATTAATTGAAAATGTAACCAGTACTTTCCTCGTGGGAAGTGTTATGATCATAGGAGAACAATAGGAAACATTATCACCGGAAGCTTTTGATACCCAAATTGGTTTACCTGTAAATCGATCTAATGCAACAACATTTGCTTCAGGACCTCCTGGCGTGCAAAACAACGTGTTCCCATCAATGATCAACGATTCACTATATCCAAAGGTATTGCTGACACCCTTGTAATCCATTGTCATATCGACAATCCATTTTTGTTTACCGGTTTCTGCTTCGAAACAGGCAACTGTTCCCAAGCCAGAGAAAACATAAACCAGATCATTAACAACAGTGGGGGTTGAGCGGCAACCCGGGAAATTTGATGAATAACCACTACCCATAAATTCTTTTCCGTAGGGCGATTTCCAAAGTAATTCTCCCTTTAAACTAAAGGCGAATAAATGGCTGATGCTATCAATTTCGCCATTCACAAATACTTTATCCTGAGTAATAGTGGGAGAGCCATAGCCATTCCCTAACCCTTCAAATAACCATAGCATTGCCGGGCCTGTCGTAGGCCAACTTTTCTGAAGCTGTTTTTCTTCGTAAATGCCATTTCTGTTTAAACCCCGCCATTGTGAAACAGACTGAGCCTGGCTCAATGCCCCAGTAATTAATATCAGAACAATTACATTAATTAATTTAACTTTTTTCATTCGTAGTGTACTTAAATGATTTTAACATTTTGTTATGTATCCTGAAAATTCGATTTCTGTTTAATTATTTCTGTTTTATATCATAAGCCAGCAATGCTTTTCCATGCCGGATATAAAGAACACCATTATGTATAACCGGGTGGGCGAAATGTTCCTTTGTCCCTTTATTACACTTGAATTTCCCCGCAATTTCCATTTTTGTTCCGGTGAGTTTTATTAAATATACTTCGCCATTATCGGCGTAACAATACAATTGCTGATCTGCAAAAATAATTGCACCCTTATTCATTCTTAACGAATCAACTACCTGGCCATTTTGTATATCCAGGCATTTTAGTTTTTGTGAACGATCAGGGCTAAATATATAGTTGTTTATTTTTACGAAACCGCTAAATACATTTTGAATTTGGCTGTTTCTCCAAATTTCTTTAAACCTTTTTCCATCTGCCGATAATTCCAGCTTTACCGCACCGTTACCTTCGCCGGCAATATAATAAATATTTCCATCGGCATAAACGGGAGTGTTACATTGCTGATGAAACTGATGATAAGCCTGCCTGTGCGACCATAATAACTCTCCGGTCTTAGTATCCAAACCCATTAGATTATGACCCGAGAAAGTAACCAGAAGATTCCGCTCAGGAAGTCTTATGATAAGAGGCGAACAATAGGTGGCGGTGTCAGCTAAAGCTTTTGAAGTCCAAACTGTTTTGCCTGTGAATCTGTTAATCGCGGCAACATTTATGTTTGGCCCTCCTGGAAGACAATACACATTGTTATCATCTACCATTAACGATTCGCAATAACCATGCTGATCCATCACCCCGTTAAAGTCATGAACCATGTCAGCTGACCAAATTTCTTTACCTGTTTGAATGTCTAAGCACGCAATCCTTCCCATGGCCGATGACACATAGACCAAGTTGTTTATGACCGTGGGAGTTGACCTGGCACCCGGGAAATTAGCAGCATATGCTTTTCCGCTAAATTCAATTCCATTTTGAGCTTTCCAAAGCATATTACCTTTTAGATCAAAGGCAAAGGTATAACTCATGCTATCGATCCTGCCATTTACAAAAAGTTTGTCCGAAGTAACTGCAAGAGAACCATAACCTTCTCCAATATCTTCAACAGACCAAAGTAACTGAGGACCCGATTCGGGCCAGCTTTTCATGAGTTGCTGCTCATCATAGATGCCGTCTCTATGGATGCCTCGCCATTGTGCAATATTTTGAGCCTGAATAAATTGTAGTGTAATTAGTAAAAAAATAGCAATAAGAAGCGATTTACTATTAATCATCAATGTTCATTGTTTTACTGGTTTAACATGGTTTCTTGTTAGCTCGGTCTTCCCACTAGAGACTTCCGTCTTCCCTCTTAGGCGCATAATTAATAAAATTTATTGTAAAAATATCCGCAAAGCCTCGATATAATAAATTAATGGGTACATTTTTTCATCGTACCATAAAGCAGCGAAGTACAAGCCAATAGGACTTGGGCGGAGACCAAAATTCTTGTACTCCTCAGTTAACCAGTTCAATCCGGCAATGCAAGCATGAGATTCGGTTAAAGCTGAAACAGCCAGCGCCGTTTCTTCTATGGAACCTTTAATTCCCTGGTTTTCGCCCCAGCTGCCATCTTTATTTTGTTGTTTTAATAAAAACCACGAGGCAAGCGAAAGCATATGCTCCAGATTTATTCTCATATCAGAGCCCAAACTGGTATACTGTAAACAATCCCTGAGATAGATGCTGACTTTTGCGGTTCCATATACAGGATTCGTTTGATCTGTGTTATATTGATTGCCAAACCAGAGAGGTAGCCAATGACCATCAGGATGCTGAGTTTTTTGAAGATATCCGGAAGCTTTAAAGGCACTGCTGTAAAATTTTCTTCGTAAGGTCTTAGGAATTTTATCATTCAGCTTTTCGATAGTGTTAAGTAAAGCTGCTATGGCATGACCGGTAAGGTCGGCACAGCTACTATCGAAAGGTAATCGTCCCCAACCTTTGCAGAATGTTGGAAATCCGCCATCGTTGTTTTGAATACCGAGAAGCCATTTGCATCCGTTGATGATAGCTTCAGTTTCAATTTCTTCTCCCTGGTACATTTCCAATAATGCAAGAATGGCTCCGGCTGAGTCATCAACATCCGGTACCGACCCGGAGAAGCTGGTCCATCCCCACCCTCCGGGAGAGGCTCCGTTAAAAGGATGCCTTTCTTTGTATTGTATATTCAGCAAATGTATTTTGAGTTTTGCTATAGCTACCTGTGGTAGTACCTGAGCCATTTCAGGTCCCAGTGCTTTAATACTGAGTGTGGTTACCCAAGTAGAAAGGTCGGTATCGATTGGCCAACTGCCATCTTCCCGTTGTTGCTTTTCCAGAAAAGCTATGCCTTTATCTACTACCTCATTCTCTATGCCTCCAACAATAAGACACATGCAAACAAAGCCTGTTAAAGGAATAGCTTCCAGAAATCCTCCACTTTGTGGCACGATCTCAGATAACTTTTTTAGGGCGGGTTTTATGGCTTTATTTCTGACCAATCCATATAAACCGTGGTGTTCTCTTTTTTTAAAGACAAAAATGCCAACTGCTACTAAGGCAGGAATTGCATAACTGACCACCTGCATATTGAAAAACCGATAAAAAGAGGCCGGCAATAGCGTTAATTCGAAGGGTAATTGCGGGATTTTTTTTACAGCACTATTGTCAAGCACTCCGCAAATAGTGAGCATAGAAAGAATAGGCACCGAAAAAGTGTAGTCTTTGCCATAGAATTTAAGAATGGAAGAAATGAGGTTACCGGTGTTAAAACTGATATTTTGGGTCTCCAGATATTGCTCAATCCCGGAAAGTGCCTTTGTCCTCCGGTCATCATAACCACAGTAGCTGATGGCAGCATAGCAAAGTAAAGAAGTGCTTACATTGCTTTTGCTTTCGGGGGTGTCTCCATATCCCCTGTCGGTATTAACGTGATTGAGCAACCAAACCAATCCGTTTTCAATTCTTTCTTTACTTTCAGGTTTTCCCTGGATCTGCAATGCAACGATAGCCACAGCCGTACCCAAAGCGCTTGAGGACAATTTTCCGGTCCAAAACCCTGTGCCGTTTCGCTCCTTCATCAGAAGCTCCGTAAGTGTATTAAATTGCTGCTTAAAGGATGCTTTGTCCATGAATTGAATCGTCAGTTCACTATTTTTCTACAATTTCTCCATCAGGAAGCGCATTATACTCAGTTTCCATTTTTTGTACGGAGGCGATTTGAGAAACCAAAATTCCAGCCAAGTTCCTTTTTCCATGATGGATTTGTAATGCGAAAATGTTCTGAACCCCTCAAAACCATGGTACGCACCCATACCGCTAGCGCCAACTCCTCCGAGTGGCAGGTGGTGGTTTCCAAAATACATTACCGAATCATTTAACGAGCCACCACCAAATGAAAGTTCATCGAATAGTTTTTTAGTAACCGCTGATCGTTTACCGTACACATAAAAGGCAAGCGGTTTTTCGTACTTCTGCACCTTTTGAATTGCCTCCTGAAGATCATTATAACGGATCACAGGCAGGATGGGGCCGAAGATCTCTTCTTTCATTACCTCGTCGTCGAAAGTAATGTTCTGTAAAATAGTAGGACAGATGAATAGTTGTTCGGGATCCGTTACTCCACCATAAAACACATAGCCGGGTTTGATGAGTTTACTTAACCGTTCGAAATGATTCCGGTTAACAATGGACATGAAGTTTTCTGTAAGAGTCGTGGTGCTGTAATGGTCATGGAGCAGTTGTTTCATTCTTGAAAGCAATGGCTGTTCAATGGATGAGTGTACAAGTATATAATCCGGAGCGACACAAGTTTGTCCCGCATTCATAAACTTGCCCCAAATCAGCCGTTTGGCGGTGATGTCGATATTACAGTCGGGTAATACAATTGCAGGGTTTTTTCCGCCAAGTTCCAGGGTTACCGGAGTTAAATGTTTGGCAGCAGCTTCGTATACTATTTTGCCAATGCGGGAACCACCGGTGAAGAAGATTTTATCAAAACGTTGTTCAAGAATTTTGCCGGCTACATCGGCGCCTCCTTCTAACACGTGAATATAGTCAGCCGGGAAATTTTCATTAATCAGCCGAGCCATTATTTGCGATGTATGAGGTGCCATTTCACTCGGTTTTACTACTGCTACGTTTCCGGCAGCTATGGCCGACACCAGCGGCAGTAATGTTAGCTGATATGGATAGTTCCAGGCACCAGCGATATAAACAACGCCAAATGGTTCAGGAAGAATGTAACTTCGACTGGGAAAGTTAATGAAATTTGTACCTACCCGTTTGCGGTTGCTCCATTTCGAAAGCTTTCGCACAGCCAACCCAAGTTCGTGATAAATCAGCGCAAGTTCAGTGGTGATGGTGTCCTGTTTCGATTTTTTTAAGTCAGCATAAATAGCATCGAATAGCAAAGGTTCGTTTGTTCGAAGGATATGTTCAAGTTTTTTCAGTTGTTCTTTACGAAACGCAACGCTTCGCGTTCCATGCGAAATGTAAAATGAGCGTTGCCTCAAAACCAGATCACCAATGCTTTTTGATTCAATATTGTCCATCATACGTTTAGGCAAAATAGATGTTTATATTATTTAGGGTATTATCGGTTTGCTAAATTATGCTTTTCAGAGGTATACTCCAATATTATTCTCGCGGATTTCCAAGTTGGTCACTGAGCATAGTCGAAGTGACAGTAAGTCGTTTCGACTGCGCTCAACAATCGATAAGAATCTAATAACAACATAGTATACACTAGCCAATTAAATTACAATACCCCAAAAATACTTCAAAGTTAATCCCCTACGGGGAAATTCATTACTCATGGAGAATCTTCTACAATACTTCAACCGCTACGCGGTATGCAGAATTATGAATTAAATTTTGCATCGTAGGTATTATGAATTAAATTTTAGCAACAAGGTTTTTATTCTGTTGGAAACATTGCCCGTAGTGCATTTAGTATTGTAGGAATAAATAAAATATGATAGAATCATACCCTGGAGGGGTTAAAGACTATTCGGACCAGGCTCAAAGGTCTTCGAAACCTTTGAGGCCTTTTGGCTACGGTGTAACTAATTTTACACCGAAAATCAATTTATTTCTTTGGACTTGAACAACACGGGAAAACTATTTCAAAGA
>CAYZNC010000009.1:26781-44571 GCA_964478555.1 uncultured Bacteroidales bacterium
GAATTCATTCAGGTCCTTTTTTAAATCCGTTAATTTTCTGTCTTCAAGGATAAGATTTACATTGGTGACGGGTTGTTGAATATATTCGCCAATTTTATACCCAACGTTTTCGTTTTTGAATCCGATGCCTATGGTATTGAATTTTTGATTCTTCCAAAGTAATAAATCATGGTCTTCTGCAAATACCTGGTTGAAATGAGCATCAATAACGGTATAATCTTCTTCATAAGGAACTATTTTAGTGTTTGGAAATGTCGATTAATGGAACTGAAAATTAATATTATTTGGACAACTTTCAAAATTCATGATCTGACAGGTGTTCGGAAAGTATTCTGCCGTCAAGTTTCGATGCTTCCAGGTTCGATAAACCCTGGAAGGTCTTTTGCTTCGACTCCGGTTTTTTTGATCAATAAATAAGGTTAGTCGTAAAACCTGCCAGCGTCATTTCCGACCTGGCAGCGTTAAAACTTACGATTACATCTCCTATAGGTCCACCCCGCAATCATTTTATTTTAATATGATATCTGAAAGCTCAGTCTTTAGCAACTCTTCCAACACATTTATATACAACCTGCTTGTCTTGTTAAGGCATTATGAACAATGGTTATAATTTTCTTCTTAATTGTTTCTAGTTCACAATTTTTTTAGTTAAATTTAATAGGTGAAGTTGGCTTTTGTGATAAAAATATAACTCTATCTATATGCGAGATGATATACCACGAATGGGAATTATAACAAGTACTTTCCTTTTATTCTCATTAACTGCGGTTTCTCAGGATTTCAAATTCGATCATATTACCACTGATAATGGCCTGTCTCAGGGCACTGTTAATTGTGTTTACCAGGATAGTAAAGGTTTTATTTGGATAGGGACCGACGATGGTCTAAATCTATACGATGCCTATTCATTCAAGGTTTACAAGAATAATTCTGACGATTCTCTTTCTATTAGTGGTAATGTAATCACCGACATCGAAGAAGATAAAGCCGGTAATTTATGGATTGGTACGCGAAGTAATGGTTTAAACTTTTTTAATAGAAATACTGATAAATTCACACGTTTCGTGAGTAATCCGTCGAATCCAGCCGCATTAAGTGCTAATAACGTCAAGCAGCTTTATTTGGATAAACAGGGAAATGTAATAGTTGGCACACTGGGCGGTGGCTTAGATGTGATCAATTCAAAAACTTTTGCCATAAAGACTTATCGTCACAACAATAGTGATAATTCTTCTATTAGCGATGATTTTGTATACAGCTTTCAGGAAGCTCAGGATGGTAAAGTTTGGGTAGGGACGGAAAGCGGCACTTTGGATTTATTTGATATCGACAAAGGGACTTTTCAAAAATTCAAGTTTAAAGATGACTTCAAAATAGTACGGGGAAATAATGGCACTTCTCTTCTTAAGGATCATGCCAGTAATATTTGGATCGGGACCAACGACAATGGGTTGTTCTGCTTTAATCCAATTTCTTTGCAGACAAAAGAATATGTTAAAAATAAAGAATCGAAGGGACTAAACAACGCTATTATAACTTCCCTGTTTGAAAAAGATAATGAAATCTATATCAGTACTGATGGTGGTGGTATCAACATTTTGAATCCGGCTACAGAAACGTTTCGTTACATGATGAATGAACCGTCTAATCCATTCAGTTTAAGCAATAATGCGATTTATAATATGTATAGTGATAAGGCTGGTACTCTGTGGGTAGGAACATTTCAGGGAGGTGTTAATTATTACAATCCGTATAAATACAAATTCAGACACTATACTTGCAGGATCGGGTGTGCCAAAAGTCTTTCCAATAAATCGGTTCTGGCCATATATCAAGATAAGGAAAATAACTTATGGATTGGTACAGATGGAGGTGGATTAAACCTGTTTAAATCAGATGAAAGGGGTTTCGAAAGTTTTCAGAATAATCCACAAGATGCCACTTCTATAAGCGGGAATGTAGTGAAATCGATATTTGAAGACCATTTCGGAAACCTATGGCTAGGCACTTACGCCAATGGTCTCAATCTGATGGATAGAAAGACTAAAAAATTTAAACGATTCCTTAACCGGAAAGATGATCCTAATAGCTTAGCCCACAATAACGTTTGGGTAATCTATGAAGACCGTAGTTATAATTTGTGGATCGGTACCATGGGGGCTGGATTAGATCGCTATGTGCCGGAAAAACAAACGTTCATTCATTATCCTTCCGTAAGCAACACTTCCTTGAACAGCGATGGAAAATCATTGAGTACAACTGCCATCAAGACAATCTTTGAAGACAATAAAGGCAATTTATGGATAGGCACAGAGGGGGGAGGTTTAAACCTTTTCAACAAAAACTCAAATACATTTACCTGGTTTCAAAGTAATAATAAAATCAAGACTGCTGTTGCAAACAATGATATACGTGCTCTTTTTCAGGATAGTAAAGGTGCCTTTTGGGTAGGCACTGCAAATGGTTTATCCGTGTTAAATTACAGCGATATGACTTTTTCGTATCCCGAAATCAATAATTTGTTGCCCAATAAAGTTATTAACGGCATTCTTGAAGATGCGGCCGGCAATTTATGGATCAGCACTAATAAAGGAATATCGCGATATAACATAGATAAGAAAACCATTCGCAATTTTGATGTTAAGGATGGCTTGCAGGGAAACGATTTTAATTATACTTCTGCTTTTGAAAGTGCAAGTACCGGTGAAATGTATTTTGGAGGTATCAACGGGTTTAATGTATTTCGACCGGAGGAAATAGTTGATAACACTGTAAAACCAGAAGTTTTGTTAACCCATTTGAGAATTAAGGGTAAGAACGTTGACGTAGGTGATACGATAAACGGCCGGGTAATTTTGGAAAATCCCCTGATGGAAACACCCCGGATAGTATTGTCGCACTACGAAAATGTGTTTGAGATAGAATTTGCAGCGCTCAGCTATGTGTCGCCCAAGAAAAATCAGTATGAATATATGTTGGAAGGGGTTGATAAAACCTGGACTAAAACCACAGCCGATAAACGTGTAGCTGCATATATGAATCTGGCCCCCGGTAAATACACCTTTAGGGTGAGGGGTTCGAATAATGACGGACAATGGAGTGAGAAAGAAGCGACATTAACGGTGAAAATACTTGCTCCCTGGTGGCAAACCTGGTGGTTCAGAATATTTGTAACACTGGTTATTATTGCTACCCTTTATTTTGGTTATAAATTGCGCATGAAGAATGTTGCCAAGCAGCATCAGGCACTGGAGAGAGCTGTGGAATTACGCACCAATGAATTGAAACAGATTATCCGGATGATCAAAGAAAATAGTGAGAAACTCTTCTTTACAGGTGAAACACTCAACTTTAAGGCTACAGAGTTGACTAATGGTGCCGACGACCAGATTAAGGCCGCTGGTCAGATTGAAGAAACGCTCAACGAAATAACAGGTATCTCGCGTAAAAACACGGAACACGCCGAAAGTGCTAATCGTATTACAAACAATACATTGACCGAGATCGATGAAATTAAACTCGCAGCTGAAAAAAATGTGAAGGAAAGCCTTGCCATATGCGACAAAATAATGGTTCTGGAAGATATCTTTAAACAAACCAACATTCTTTCGTTAAATGCTTCTATTGAGGCTGCAAGGGCAGGAGAGGACGGAAGAGGATTTGCGGTGGTAGCCGGTGAAGTGAGAAAGCTTGCTGAACGAAGTAAAACAGCTTCGCAGGAAATTGTTGAATCGGCTCAAAATGGCTCAAAAGTGTCAGAAAATTCAGGTAAGATAATTTTAGGATTTATTCCCGACATACTCAAGACCGTTGAGCTTACCCAGAAAATTTCGCAGGCAAGCATAAGTCAACGCGATGCTATTGAAAATATTAACGATAAGCTTAAAGATTTTATGGGCATTATCAATCAGCATACCAGCGTTGCCAAGGAAATTTCAGAGGTTTCATCAGAAATAGATAAATTGGCTAAAAACCTTAGAGATCAGGTGTCCAATATAGATGTTTAACATTTTTTTACAAATTATCGTTCCTTCGAAATTGAAGGATAACTGGCGTATTTTCTATCTTTTCATTGCCTGAGCTTTTAACTCCGGAGGCATTTTTTCAATGGCATACCTCAATGCAGTGCGGGGTATATTTGATTTTTTCTTCATAATATAATCGAAAATTTGCGTTTGATGTGCTTGACTAGCTGCCTTGAGCATCCAGCCGTATCCTTTTTGCACCAAATCATCATCGTCTAAAAGCAGCGTATCTGCAATTTCTAAAATATCGTTTAGGAATTTACCATGTTTTGCAGGTATAATAAGTGACACCGAGGAGGCACGACGTATCCAGCGATTTTTGGATGTCGCCCATCTTTTTAAAACAGATATTTTTTCAGGATACATTTCCAAAAATTCTCCAACCGTATGATTACATAAAGTATCGCACGACGCCCAATTACTTACATATTCATTAATCCACTTTTCAAATACTTTGATATCGTCGGGTTTATAGTCCTTACGAACGCTGTAGGACCAGTTACAGGCAATAAATGATTCTTCGATATATCCCGATTGCCAGAGCACATCGCACAAGTCAAAAATTTCCTTTTTCGATTTGCTTTTTACATCCACGAAATGTTTTTTGGCAATTTTTCCTGCAACAGGTGTAGCTACTCCGTACGATTTGATTTCTTCTTTAAAAAAATGCTGGCTGGATAACTGTATTTTCACATCCCCGCGTTCCTTTAATTCTGTGCGGATCGCATTTATAATGTTATTATTCATACTAGTTAAAAAACTGATTAAAACGCAAAATACTGCTTTTGCCGAAGAATAGCAAGTAACGAACTCTAACGAACTAATCTTTTTCTCGCAGATTTTAGCAGATCAGGTCGCAGATTTTAGCGGAAATTTATTCCAATCAGAACCTGATCATCCCAATTTCTATTATACCCATTACATTCTGCGAAAATCTGCGTTTTTTATCTGCGAAACTCTGCGAGATCTATTGGCAGAGTCGGCGAAAATTTTATTCCTTGAGGTATTTTTTAATTTTTCTTTTCCAATTCCCGCAGGGTGTCCATCTTTTTCTTTTCGAGGAAGCTGCGGATATCACCCAGGTGTTCTTTCACACGTTTATTACCAAATTCGTATACTTTAGATACCAGGCCATCGAGGAAATCGCGGTCGTGGGAGATTAAAATTAACGTTCCGTCGTAATCGTTCAGAGCGCTTTTGAGGATGTCTTTTGTTTTTATGTCGAGGTGGTTGGTAGGTTCGTCAAGGATCAACAAATTGACGGGTTCCAAAAGGAGTTTAATCATCGACAAGCGGGTACGTTCGCCTCCGGAGAGCACCTTCACTTTTTTGCTGGAATTATCTCCCCCAAACATAAAAGCGCCTAATATGTCACGCACTTTGGTTCGCATATCACCTTTGGCCACATCGTCGATGGTTTGGAAAACTGTTAATTCTTCATCGAGCAAGGAGGCTTGATTTTGGGCAAAGTAGCCGATCATCACGTTGTGGGTTAACGTTAGGGTTCCTTCAAAATCGATCTCTTTCATGATGCTTTTTACCATCGTTGATTTACCCTCACCGTTTTTCCCTACAAAGGCCACACGTTCGCCTCTTTCAATGGTAAAAGACACATTTGAGTATACCTGATGATTCCCATATGATTTCGATAGCTTTTCCGCAATAACGGGAAAGTTACCCGATCGGGGTGAGGGAGGAAATTTAAGCCGTAGTGCAGAAGTATCTTCTTCATCTACCTCCAGAATTTCCAGTTTTTCGAGCATTCTTACACGGGATTGTACCTGATTGGTTTTTGAATAAGTACCTTTAAAACGTTCAATAAAATCCTGGTTGTCGGCAATCATCTTTTGTTGTTCCACCACCGCTTTTTGTTGTTGCATGCGTCGTTCCAGCCGCAGTTGGAGGTAGGTTGTGTAGTTTACCTTGTAGTCGTATATACGCCCCATGGTAACTTCTATGGTGCGATTAGTTATGTTGTCGATAAAAGCCCTGTCGTGGGAAATTACAATTACCGCCTTAGCGTTGTTGATCAAAAAATCCTCAAGCCATATTACTGATTCGATGTCGAGGTGATTGGTTGGTTCATCCAGCAGTATCAGGTCGGGCTTCTGCAATAATATTTTAGCTAATTCAATACGCATGCGCCATCCTCCACTGAATTCGCTTGTGGGGCGTGAGAAATCGGTGCGTACAAATCCCAGACCCAGTAGAATCTTTTCAACTTCGGCATCGTAATTGATTTCTTCTATGGAATAAAACTTTTCGCTTAAGGTCGCGACCTGTTCGATAAGGCCATAATAACTTTCGGAGTCGTAATCTGTGCGTATAGCCAGCTGTGCGTTTATTTGATCGATCTCATGCTGCATGGCAAAAATACTGGCAAAAGCCTGAGATGCTTCGTCAAAAACCGTACGATTATCGTTGATCATCAAATGCTGCGGCAGATAAGCGATTATCGTGTCCTTAGGCGTAGAAATATTGCCGGCAGAGGGAGTTCGAATGCCGGCAATGATTTTTAGTATGGTCGATTTCCCGGCGCCGTTTTTACCCATCAGGGCAATTCTATCTTTCTCGTTTATTACAAACGATATGTCCTTAAAAAGTGTGGTTCCGCCAAATTCAACCGTAAGCCCGTCAACTCCAATCATCTCATTTTTTTTTGAGGCGCAAAGATAACGAATTAGATATAGGTTGAAAGGAAAATGGTAAGAAAAGAAATGTTTTGCGGGGTGCTGGGATTTTTGTTATGGAGATGTAGTGTCTGTTCGCCGGATTTTATAGTTTTATTTTTTACAAAGATTTTATACCATAATAGTTTACTTGCACTGTAGTCCCATTTGTAGTCTTTTTAAAGCCAAAATTTATTGCATTATTTACAAAATCGCCTCCATAGCCATCAGTTATTCCGGTTTGATCTTGCACATTTATTATAAAGGTTGTAGCCATCTGGATAATAATAGCCGTAACAGTATCTTTACCTGTAATGGCTATTTTTATGGTATTGTTGTTCTCTTTGGTTATTACGGTGGGAATACCAGTGATAATGGTTGTTCCTATGGTCGACTGACATTGATAATTTCCTATGATTGTTTTTGTTAAATCCTCTGATGAGTTGCTGGAGTCCTTTGTACACGCGTAAATCATAATTCCAAGGACAGTAACAATAAAGAAATGGATAATCTTTAAATTTTTCATTTATTTGTTGTAAGTGATACCTGCTCTTAAGGCTTTTCGGAAATGAGCATTTTGTCTAATAAATATAACAAATTTTTACGAGGAATGCAAATTTGTAATTATTATATGTACTGTTCATAATAACTTATATATTCTGACTCAGACACTCGACCTTATAGACAGACTCTACTTACATAATGCACTAAATTCATCTGATTCTTCATTCAAGCCGTTACGCTTGGCTTTTTTGTAATTCAAGCAGGCGTTCAAACGGTCATTTTTTTTCAAATAACAGTAGGCTGCCAGTATATCAAATCGATAATCGTCTGAAGTACGCTGAAGGTAATGGATATGGTATAAGGCACTATCGATTTGGTTTGTTTTAAATAATGCCACAGCAATTGCACTATTTAACAGATGTGAATCAGGTTCCAATTTATAAGCCATTTTATAGTCGTTCAGCGCCAGTTCCATTTTGTTTATTTGACTGTAAGCGACGCCTCTGTCCTTATAAAAATCTGCATCTTTATTATTTAATTCAATGGCTTTGTTGAAATCTTTAAAAGCAAGATCATATTTTTTTATAGAAGCGTATGCGTTACCTCTGTAATAATATGATTTTGCGTGTCCGGGATTTCTTAAAACGGACTCATTAAAATATTCAATTGCCTTTGCAAATCCGTTTTGATTCCAATAAATAAATCCAATATTAAACCATGCGCGATATTCTTTCTTGTTTAAATCTTTTGACTTGTTAAAACATCGCATGGCCTGATCATAATTTTTACATTTCTCATAGGCAATTCCTAAGTTCAAATAAGCGGACGAGCAGGTAGAATCGATTTTTATGTAGTCGTTAAACAGTTTAATAGCTAAAAGTGAATCGCCATGCAAAGCATTGTTGGTAGCTTTGACATAAGTTTTAAAAGTTGCATTTTTTGATAAAGTGTCACACCCCGCATCGGAAACACCTTCCTCTGACAAGGTTTGAGACGTTGTAGCCCGGAATAAAAAAGCCAAAACTGAAATGATAAGATAATGTTTCATGAATTTTAATCAATAATTGACAAACAATTTACTTGCTGTATGAAGTGGGAAAGATAAAAAAACATTTGGACATTGCGTCTTCTCTTTATCGAAAAGACCTCAAAGGTTTTTGAAACCTTTGAGGTCTGAGGTACTTTATTCAGGACATTCCAGGATTTAGGGGTAAATTGCTTAAAATATACTATAACTTAGGGCAATTAAAAAAGACTGCCGAACACCTTTAGTATCGGAGAGGGAAGTGTAACCCAGATAATCATCGTGATAATTATAGCTATTATAGATTATATTATAAGTGCCACTAAGTCTTAAATGTTGAGAAATATAGTAATAAGCATTTAATGAAAACTGGGGCATAACGTACAGATAGTTTCCTTTTTCTATTGGATTTGATGTGTTTAGTAAGTTTTCAAATGTTTTTGCACAAATCAACGTTACTACTCCTGAATAATAACTACGCGAATTAGGATAATACCCAATCTTTCCGGATAGACTAGCTGATAATTTGCTAATATTGTCCATATAAGAACTTTCATAAACGTCTCTCCAAAGTGAATACTTCAAATTTAATGCACCATCCAACTGCCAATATAGATTCAGCGGTTTGTTATAATCGAATTGGAGATCTGCATCAGCACCCACTCTATGGCGTTTAGAAGTGTCGCCTGAAGTTGATTGTCCAATATATTCAGATTTACTTTTATAAGTTTCCCAATCAATATTTGGACTTATTCCAATGGAATATCTAAACCCAGCCGTTCGTAACGGACCGGCAGCGTTATCCCAGTTATCGTTTACAGTGGTAAAATAAGCAGCATCGTGAGTTGTAATTAAATTACTCGCGTTTAAAAATGAATCTACAGCGGTAATTTCCTCAATTTTGCGGATTCTTGCATCCAGAAAACGTTTGTTTTTAATTTGGGTTATAACTTTTGAAAACGCGAGTATTTCCTCATTTGTAGGTACTCTGGATAACCGGTTATGCTTTGTTAAATCTTCAAGGATGTAAACAGCTAAGCGGGCATCTTCTATAGATTCTAACCGGCCTTTGCCATATCGTATACCCACTGCACCATTTAAAGATCCGTAATTGTTTTTGTCTTTCTGACCATTCTGTAAAGTATCAGGGCTTTGGTTGTATAGGTAATTTTGGCTGGTACTTATTGTATTTGCTATAGCACCATTAAATGTAATTTCAAAAAAATGAAGATTTCCATGATAAAAACGATCTGAAGTGATAATATTAAGATTTAGCGCATTGATATTAGATTTACTATCCCAATAAGAAGATCCCTGCAAGCCTTTGCCCTTTTGAAGATTTGAATTTTCAAATAATACAATTTGCCTTGAGCGTTGCACTTTAACACTATTTAAAACATGGTAAAAATTACCTTGGAAATTGCCTCCTAAAAAAGAATTTGAACTTCTAAACGGACCATTTGAATTGATATCATCCCAATTATTTTGGCCATTTAAACCAAGGTTAAAGTTAAGTGATGAACGTTTGTAAAATGGATTTATATAACTGGAGAGGTCAAATGATTGGAATTGTGCCAAAACCAATCCTGAACTTAGGCTTAAACATAACAAAAAGAGTAAAACTTTCGATTTCATATGGATTTTTTTAGTTAATGATTGAAACTTTTGAATTGTGTTAATATAATTTCTGTTACCCTCTTTTTTAGAGGATAATAATACTACTTTTTAAAAACTTATTGAGCTGGCCGGACTATTAAGTTTTCAAGAATTAGCAGTATCGCTTAAGGTAATTCACATAAGAATTATCATATACTATTAATCGCCATGATTAATTGTAGCGCCTACATCGAAATCGATGTGCAAAAAAGAAACATACTTAAAATAACTATAGTCAATGAGGGTAATTCAAATATTATGCCGTAATTATTTCTGCTTTTGTAAAAAATTGTCACACAAATTACGCGAGGTTATTGAAATTAACATCTAAATCTGGATAGTGAAATGCTGATTAATCGAAAAACAGCCACTAATTTACGAATAATTTATTAAGGTGATAACCCCGCATTAAGTTTATTACTACCTGTCAGTGGTTGCTTTCCTGAGTAACTACTTCAATATTGGTTTACAATTCTTTATTGTTATCTCGTATTTAACAACGCTAGTTTTTTTGCGATTAAATTTCAACTGCACAATTAACCCTTCTTTTGCTGCGGGTTTTAAAGGATCAAAAACAAAATTCCCCAGACTGTAAAAAACCGGCTTCCCTTTGATATAACTGATGCTTTGAATAACATGCGGGTGGTGACCAATAATGGCATCGGCACCGGCGTTTATCATTTTTGTGGCGTTAATTACCTGACCTGGCACAGGTGTTGGATGGTACTCTGCCCCCCAATGCAAAACCACAACCACAAAAACAAGCGGATGGTCTGATTTAAATTTTGTAATTGCTGTTGAAATTTCATCGCCTGTTGCCTGGCACATACATGGTTGGTCAGGCAAAAAGGGGAAATTTTCCAGCGGCATTTGAACCGCATTAAATATGGCAACCTGTATATTGCCCTTGGTGATAATTACCGGCTCGCAAGCGAGGGTATGGTTTTTTCCATATCCTACCGGAACCAGTTTATTTGCAATGAGAGCCTGATACGTGTCCTCCATACCATCTCTGCCTTGATCGTAGGAATGGTTATTAGCCATTAACAGGTGAGTAATTCCCGCTCTTTTTAAAGCACTGAGCCATTGTGGTTCCGCCCTGAATACAAAACGTTTATTAACAGGTGCATAACGTGTTGTTGCTGGGCATTCGAGGTTTGCCACCACGGCATCCGATTGATGAAATAGCTTTGCTACATCCGAGAAAAGAGCGTCAACCCCATGATTTTCTATTTGCATTCTCACCCCGCGATCGAGTAACAGATCTCCCGTAAAACAAACAGTCAGCGAGTCGTCGGAATTGTTTTTACAGCTTACGCCAAGTAGTAATCCCAGGTATAGACAATATTTAAACTTATTTAACATCCGGAGCTGTAAAATACCCGTTCATCTGCTTTCGGCTTTACAGGATCCTCGTAAAGGATATCTTTAATCCAAACAGGAATCGCCGGGGCATCCTTACCTTCAAGAATTTTCTGCCATTCATCATCAGTAAGCCTGGTGCCGAGGGGCTGAACAAATTCGTAATAACTAAAGGTTGCTCCCTTGGTCAGGTATAAATAACCTTCAATTTCTACCACCACATAAATATCGTTGGCTTTACCCGTAGCCACATGCAATATGCCGTTCTTTGAACAACCTGATATGCTCCGGGTAAAAATATCCGCTACCACTGCTATAGATTTATCGGGGCCCATAACGTTTTCCCAATGTTGTAAATATTTGTCGGGTTCAACAATGGATAAGGTAAGATATTCTGTGGTAGCTCCTATGATTTCTATGGTTCGATATTCCTGCTCGGTAAGTTTTTCGTGATTTAATTCTTTTTGTGAGGCGGAGAGTAAAAATTCAGCCTGTTCCCTTATGCTTTTTGTTTTGGATTCAATATCACCGGAATAATAATAATTTCGTTTCAACATGTCTTCCGTTAATTTGAGCAACTCTAAGATTTTTGTCCAGAATTTAACATTGGGCTCCACGTAACCTACTGTAATCGGAGGAGGAGGTCCTCCATCACCGCACTCCGCCGCCATGGGTTGTTCGGCATACAAAATTACATCATGTTTCAACTCTGCCCAGGATGCTAAGGTCGTGTTCAGGTTCTTTTTACCCCACTCATTGGTTTGCATAAAGGGGGGATAGTCGGTATCCTTAACAGTGGAAGATAGTAAACACTCCATCCATTTGTTATAAACTGAATTATCCCAATCGTTAAAGCCCGCAAATTGTTTCTGCAACTTTTTCAGGTTTTTGGTATAATCTTTCCAGTTATTTCCTTCCTTATATGTGTTCAGCAAAATGTCTTCGGCTAACGGGTTACCAAGCGAGGCAAAAACATCGAGGCCTTTTGGATAGGCGCGCTCGGCATTGGGAGTAATATCTACCAGTTTCTGCAACATTTCATTATCCATCAGATAGCATTGTGGAATTAAATTAATCTTGTCATTACAACCATCAGGACTTTTAGGATTAATTTTATTTTTATTCTTTTTGAGTTTCAACAGATATTGGTTGACTTTTGCCACATTTTTTTTATTGATGGCAAGTTCAGGATTAACAATTTTTTCTTTCTTCAGGAATTCTGCGATGTCAAGAATTGAAATATTGTCCGGTTCTCCGGTAATAAAAGAGACCGGTTCGTATAGATTATGATATAACTGTAACAGCGAAACCCCCTGTGCAGATTTTCCTTTATTGAGTATTGATGCAAGAAATACAGCTTGTGTTAGTTTCTCCTCATTTTCTCGGCAAAAAGGTACCACCTGGAGCCACATCATGGTTTTAAAATATTTTTTGAGATCCTCACTTCTGGTGTAATTTCCTCTTGGCTTAAACAGGCTGTAGGGGAATGGAAACTTGGTATAGGCCAAATATTCGGAAAATTGATCCTTTTCGTTACTAATATTGTTGATTTCTTTTTTAAAAGCAGTAGCATAATTTGTTGCTATTTTCTTTTTGTCCCCGGTAAGAAGATAACAGGGAATAGCGGCATAGACCTCGCTATATTCGGCTATCCTCTTAAGATTACTATTTTTGGTAGTATGGGCAACCCCCGCACATTCTTTATAAAGACCGATGGTTAAATTGTTTACGTTGGAAATCAGATAGGTTTTTTCAAGCGATTTCATCAGATATGAAAAATACATATGAAAAAGCTGAAGATAGGTGTCTGTTGTAACAAAATTAGGAAGTTGCCTGTAATTATTTTCCTCGTATACATGGAATAACTGAATATTAGTATCGGGCACAATTAAAAAACCGTTATGTCCGATCTTTTTCATGAATTCTCCGGTAATATTTTTATACTGAAATAGATTTACAATATTAGCTGTATTGGGCAGATTCCGGTTACTGGCGTTTATATTGTTTTTGAGTTTTTCTTTTTCCAGGGCTGAAATCTTCTTTATAAATGCTCTTTCGTCCGATGACAAAGTAACCCATGAATTCAGCTCTACCGTATCATTAGTCATATACGTATTGTACATGAGTGTATCGTACCAATTTGTATTGGCCGTAAAATAGCTACGTAAATCGGCTTCCATAAAGCAGTAGCCATGTTTTGCATATACCGAACTTCTGATTAACCGCAATTCCTGAAGTGATTTATTTGAATAATCCTTTTTCACATCAAAATTAATCAAAGAATCCGCTGCTTTTTGCCTGCGGGCAGAATCGGGAAAAACAACATGATAGGTACTGGTAATTCTTCCCGTTGATTGCTTTTTATTTTTGCACATGTAACATAAAGTGCAAAGGGCAATTAATCCGATAATCTTGGTAAATAACTTCATGTCAATTTGTATTAAGGATGTGAGTCGCCTTTTTATAAGATAATTCTCTGGCCAGGTAGCGGATAAATGCTAAACCAAAACCTTGCCAGTGGTATTCGGCAATCAGAAAGGTATTGTCCCTTTCCAGTTCCATAGTTCTGATGATATTGCATGGTTTATTGTTATAAACTCTAAAATCTTCCAGTGGCTGCGATACCCTCGATCCAAGCCAAAGAGGCCGGATATACCCTTCTACTAATTTAAAAATAAATATTCTTTTCCGGCAAATGCTATCAAATCTGGTCTTTTTTATAACACCTACCAGAATATCCGTTGCATGGTCGTTATTGATATCACCTGTATCAAGCCTGAACACCTCATATGCAAAAGTCCAGGTACTGGTTTGAATCATATTGCCTTTTACATAAGAAGTGGCAAAAAGTTCATAATTTTCCTTGGTTTTCTTTTTTAATTGAATTTTAGTTGACACCCCATTCTCTGAAATTTCATAAGTTTTTGATACTGATGTACTCCTACAAACATAAATACAAACCAATATCAACAAGGAAGCAATTCCAATAATGCCAAACAAAAGGTATTTCATGTAAAAAATTACCAGTGGTTGAGAAGTTTATATTCTTGCAAGATATCTTAAATTCAACAGTTCTCCAAAATCGAGCGTTTGAAGCGTAGTTGGGAGGTCAAGCTGTACTCCTAAAATAACGATGCTGTTTGCTTTAGCATTCTCCGGTAATAGGAGAATATATTGGACCTTGAGATAAACCCAATATAACGGGTGCCATCGGTCACCGGGATGTTCCAAAGACGGGAAGTTTCAAAGTTTTTCATAGCCGATTCCATATTTTCAGACTTGCCAATGGGTACAACAGACCTGTCGGTAATGTCAATAATTTTTACCTGGTCGTGAAGTTCTGTCTGAAAGAGCATGTGTTTCACATTTTCGAGATAGATTACACCAAGCAGATTATTCTCATGATCAATCACAGGATAAACATATTTGTTGCTAACGGTAAAGGCATCCACCAAACTCTTCAGGGTTCCAATAGATTTTAAAGGTATAAAATCCGTTTCGATCAGATCATCAAGTTTAAGTTGCTGTAGAATGTTGGAATCCTTATCATGGGTAAGCAGATGGCCGCTTTGCGCGAGTTTTTTGGTATAGATGGAATAGGGCTCAAAATATTTGCTGATGAAGTAGGATAAAGCAGACACGATCATCAGAGGAACAAACAGAACATAACCACCCGTAATTTCTGCAATTAAAAAGATACCGGTTAGTGGAGCATGTACAACACCACTTAAAACGCCAGCCATACCTACCACTATAAAATTACCCACATGCAGGTCGCTAATACCTAGAGTGTTGATGAAGAAGGCTAAGCCAAACCCTGTCATAGCGCCCGTAAACAATGAAGGTGCAAAAATACCTCCATTACCACCCGATCCCAGGGTAAGTGCTGTTGCAAAAACCTTAAGCAGGATAATAATAGCAGTAACCAAAAGAATGATCCACGGGTTGTGTTTAAAATCTTCAAAAAGGCTAAAGTTCAAAAGCTTTGAATAGGAGCCCGCTAAAAGTGTTTTAACACTATCGTAACCCTCGCCAAATAAGGGAGGAAACAGAAATATGATGATACCTAGCGCTAATCCGCCCAAAAGAACTTTCGCATAAATATTTTTTCTTCTGCTAAAAAAGCCCTCCATTTTTAGGGTAACACGGGTCATATACACCGATACCAAGCCGCAAACGGTGCCAAGAAGCAGGTAGAAGGGAATGGCATGATAGTACCAGTCATGGGTACCCAAATAAAATAATTGTCCTTTATAAAGAAATTTGGAAACAATAATAGAGGTTGCGGTAGCAATTAACAAAGGTATAAAAACGGGTATCGAAATTTCAGTCAGCAGCACTTCCAGGGCAAAAACAACACCTGCAATAGGACTGTTGAAAACGGCCGCAATACCCGCCGCAGATCCACAAGCAAGCAGGAGCGTACGTTCTTTATAGCCTAAATTGAAAAACCTGGCTATGTTTGAGCCGATTGCCGCACCTGTTACCACAATTGGTGCTTCCAATCCGGCTGAGCCTCCCAAACCAATTGTTATCCCACTGGTTACCAAATGAGAATACATTTTTTTTTTCTCCACCCTCGACGATTTCCGTGATATAGCAAAAAGGATGTTTCCGAGACCTTTCTCTAATTTACCCTTAAACAAAAGTTTAGTGACTATGACAGTTATAATGATACCGCTCAAGGGCAAATAAATATACCATAAGTGATTGTTCGATACTTCAGTAAGATAAGAGGGTAACCCATGAAGCCAATGAACAAACAATTTCAAAATAACAGCAGCCAGGGAGGAAATAATCCCTACAATTACGCTGGCAATAACCAAAAAATTGCGATTACTGATATGATACAGGCGCCAATATAATAGCTTGTTCAGCCATTTTGTGAATATGTTCATGTTAACTTGTCTTGTACCCAAAGGTATAAAAAATTGATCTTTAGTCTTAAGAATTGTTATTAGCTATATTTAGTTTATAAACTCAGCACTAAACGTAGGTACTTCAGTAACCATTCAATTTTCAAATGCCAGAAGTTTTATCGAAACAGAATGGATAATTATAAAATCATTGTTTTTACAGATATATACTGTAATTTTATTGCTCAACAATTTTGTTTATGAACATCATCATTCTACTTGTCTTTATAGTTGGTTACATTTTTATTGCTTCCGAGCATATTATAAGGATTAACAAGACCGCAACAGCATTGCTCACAGGCGCCTTATGTTGGACAATTTATATTTTATCTCAGACTAATTCAGATGCTATTTCGGTAAGTTTGATCGGGCAATTGGGGGAGATTTCAAGTATTTTGTTTTTTCTTATCGGAGCTATGACTATTGTTGAATTAATTGACTCTCACGATGGCTTTGAAGTAATTACCAACCGGATTAAAACCAAAAATAAAAGAACATTGCTCTGGATCATTTCCATTTTTGCTTTTTTCCTATCCGCAGTGTTGGACAATCTCACAACTACTATCGTTTTTGTAACGCTATTGCGAAAACTGGTTCCCGAAAGGAGAGAACGTTTAATATTTATCAGCATGGTGATTATCGCAGCCAATTCGGGCGGGAGCTGGTCGCCCGTGGGAGATGTAACAACCACCATGCTTTGGATAGGAAATCAAATAACAACTACCAACATCATGTTGAGACTTTTTATCCCGGGACTGGTTAGTTTGTTGGTTCCCTTGTCGATTCTTTCTTTCACTATGAAAGGGAAAGTTACTTTAAAGGACGTTGTTTCTAACGAACAGAGTACAAAAAGAGCAATCAATAAAAAAGAACAAAACATTGTGTTTTTTTCCGGGCTTGGAGTCTTATTATTTGTACCGGTTTTTAAAGCGATTACCCATCTTCCTCCATTTATGGGTATGCTCTTTGGGTTAGGCATTCTTTGGCTAATTACTGAAATGATGCACAAGCGCAAAGACCCTGAGCACAGACAGAGTCTCTCTGTAACCTCTGCACTTCAACGCATGGATATGCCAAGCGTATTGTTTTTTCTGGGTATTTTACTTGCCATATCTGCTCTGCAATTTACAGGGCAACTAGCGCATCTCGCGGGTATCATGAACAGGGAAATTGGGAATTTTAATGCTATTGCAATTAACCTTGGATTACTTTCTGCAATTGTCGATAATGTCCCTATGGTGGCAGCCAGTATTGCAATGTATCCTTTATCTCATTTTCCCACAGACCATGCCTTTTGGGAAATATTAGCCTATTGTGTCGGAACCGGTGGCAGTATTTTAGTGATTGGTTCTGCAGCTGGTATAGCTGCTATGGGTTTGGAAAAAATTGAATTTTTCTGGTATCTCCGCCGAATTTCCTGGCTTGCTTTGATTGGCTATTTTTCAGGTATCTTGATTTACCTTGCCGAAGAAACAATGCTTCATTTCTAGGATTTTATACTCAAAATTTGAACCAAAAATTGGCAGGACCAACGGTGTTTTTCCGTATTTATCAAAATAAAAAGCTATTGCATGTTAATATATTTTTTAATAAAGAGAAAATTTTTAAGCTATATAAAGCCCTATCTATTAAAT
>CAYZNC010000010.1:0-42020 GCA_964478555.1 uncultured Bacteroidales bacterium
GAACTAGCCATAAAGACAATTCCCGATATTATGATTTCAGACATCATGATGCCTGAAATGGATGGCAAAGAATTATGTGAAAAAATAAAAAAGGATGAACGTACTTCTCATATTCCCATAATTCTTTTAACCGCACTATCTTCAAAGGATCATATGAAAGAAGGTTTAGTAAAGGGAGCCGATGATTATATAACAAAGCCTTTTGATATTGATTTGCTGCAAATAAAAGTTGATAACTTATTAAAGATACGTAAATCTTTAAGAGAAAAATATTCGAAACAGATGGTATTGCAACCAACTAATATCGCCATTAAAACACTGGACGAAAAATTCCTGCAAAAGGCTATAAAAATTATTGAAGAAAATATGGATGATTCGGATCTTGATATAGAAAAATTTGTCAGTCAAATTGGCGTTAGCCGAATGCAGCTTTATAGAAAGATCGCTGCATTGACCAATATGACTGTTAAGGAATTTGTAAATGATATTCGTTTAAAAAGAGCTGCCCAAATATTCTCAGAACAAATAATTAACATCTCCGAAGTTGCATATTCCGTTGGATTCAATGATTTATCATATTTTGGTAAATGTTTTAAAAGAAAATATGGCATGAGTGCATCTGAATATTATCAGAAAGCACATAAAAAGTCCATTGAACCATAAATTACCTAAAATTTTAAAACCTCATAATTACAACGATAATTCCACTAGAAAGCTCCAACGGCTTATAATTTCGACCAAATCACTGTGACAAAGCACTATATATGTTACTATCTGTTTTATAGTGCAAATAAAAGATATTTAGATTAGGTATTTGATACAATAGAACTATTTTTTGGGAAATAGTTTTCAGTTTACCATAAATACAAAAGGTAATTTTCGACTTTGATAAAGCGTACCAATTGGACAACTTTTTTTAATTGGATATACATGATGGCTTTTAAAACAAGCTCCATCAAGGTAAATGAGTCCTAAATTGCAAGCTTTTTCATGTGTTTATTGGTTTATGCCACGCAATTGTCATGCCAGAACTAAACTTGTCACCGGATTGCCGGGCCGAAGGTTTAGTAAATCTACGAAGGCTGAAAGAGAGAATCGAATTCCATAGCAGAATTATCATTTACTAACAATACATTAATTAACTAACAATTATTTTTATGAAAAAAAAATCTCTATTAATCAGTTTATCTTGGGCAGGTATTGCAATTATTGCGTGTGTTGCTTTGAGTTGCAGTAAAAACGATGTTCAGGTTGATACAAACAGCCAACCAAATCCTTTAAAATCCGTAAGCTTACCTTCTATTTCGAGTAAAGCATACGCAATATCCGGCTTGTCAACCAGTTCGTCCAACAATGCAACGGCAATTCAAAATGCTATCAATGCTGCAAATGCAGGCGGTGGAGGTACTGTTACTGTTCCATCGGGAACATACAATTGCGGACCTCTTACATTGAAAAGCAATGTAGGTTTGACATTAGCAAGTGGCTGTACTTTGAAAGTATTGGCTTATGGTTCTTATCCGGGTTCGGGTGGTACTGCCAGTTTAGCTGCGTTTATTTCTCTTAACGGGCAGACCAATGTTTTAATCAATGGTTCAGGAACCATCGATGGACAGGGTTCCGCTTGGTGGAGCGCTTATACAACCACCAAGGCTGCAGGTGCTGCTATTGCTCGTCCTTGTATGGTAGGCATGGGAACAACTACAACAGCGGAAGTTTCGGGTATTAAAATCATTAATGCACCCAACGGCCACATGAGTACTGGTAAGAGCAGTAATAACATTACCATTACCGGAGTGACACTCAGTTCGCCTTCTACTTCCCCAAATACCGATGGTATTGATATTTGGTCGCCCAATGTCAATATCACCAACTGTAACATAAGCTGCGGCGATGATAATATTGCCATGGACAGTGGCAGTACATATGTAACTATTACAGGTTGTACTTTTGGAACTGGTCATGGTTGTTCCATTGGTAGTTATGCTTCTGGTATCGATCACATTACGGTAAATAGCTGTACTTTTAATGGCACATCAAATGGTATTCATATCAAATCGAGCAGAGACAGAGGTGGTGTTGTTCAATACCTAACTTACTCTAACATAACAATGACCAATGTTGCATCTCCTATCATTATCTGTGGTTATTACCCCGACAGTTCAATACCATCGAGTGCAAGCTCTGCTCCATCTGCAACTGTAACCAGCACTACCCCAAATTTCAAACATATTGCAATCAGTAACGTCACTGCTACAGGCGCTACTAATGCTATTACTCTTTGGGGATTGCCCGAGCAATATATTTCTGATATTACATTTACTACTGTAAAGATTTCATCAAAATATGGGATAACTGCTAATTTCGTAACCGGATGTGTTTTCAGCGGATCAGCAATTACTGTATCAAGTGGCAGTAAAATTTACAGTTCATATGATGCTTCTATTTCGGGTACATATTAATTAAGTATTTGTTATGAAGAGTCTCTGCTACAGGGGCTCTTTCTTTAAAATCTGTTCATAATATTATTGTTCTGCAAGGTCTTTTTTACTTTGTTTTGGAGCATACATTAAAAGAATAATCAAATAGTACAACTAATTAACTATTAAAAATAACAAAACTTATGAAAAGAAATTTTTTTTACGCAATTTTATTAATGGTTGCCTCAGTCAACTTACTGCAGGCACAAACCTATGACATTTTGGTAGCCAAAAGCGGGGGAAACTACTCCACGGTTCAGGCTGCAATTAACTCAGTAGCGTCAAACAAAACAACACGTACAGTCATTTATATCCAAAATGGGACTTACTCAGAAGTGATAACAGTAGCTTCAGGCAAAAACAATATTACATTGCTCGGCCAAAGTAACACTGGTGTAATATTGCAATACAACAATGCAGCCAGTACAATTAATCCGTCTACTGGTACAGCTTATGGCACCGGTGGTTCAGCAAGTATGTTTATACAGGGCAGTGGCTTTTATGCAAGCACTTTAACCATTCAAAATTCTTATGGAGCTGGTAGCCAGGCATTAGCAATTAGCATTTCTGGCGACAAAGCTGTGTTTAATAATGTTAGATTTTTAGGCAACCAGGATACATGGTATGGTAATGCTTGCCGCGTGTATTTAAAAAGTTGTTATATTGAAGGTACAACAGACTTTATGTTCGGTTCTGCTACAGCATTCTTCGACGGTTGTTCGATATATTCCAAGGGAGGTACTGCCCTTACAGCAGCAAATACAGATCAGGCTGCCGCTTTTGGCTTGGTTTACAAAGGCTGTACTGTCACAGGAGCTTCTGGAACTACAACATTGCTTGGAAGAGGATGGGGTCAATATGCAAATACAGCCTTTATCAGTTGTTCTTTACCGTCGAATATATCAGCAGCCGGATGGAGCGATTGGGGCAACGCAGCCGCCGATGCTACCTTACGTTATGACGAGTATGGAAATACCGGTTCAGGTGCAAGTACATCAGGCCGTGTTTCCTGGTCTCATAAGTTAACCAGCACTCAGGCAGCTGTCTATACATATTTAAATGTACTCAAATACCCTTATAAGTCTTCAACTGCCGACAATTGGGATCCAACGGCTGTGATTAATGGCACATCTGGCGGCGGTGTTGTTATTACCGGTGGTACTGTTCCGGTAACTTCCGGTGGTACATATTCCATTATAAACAAAAATAGCAGCAAAGGACTTGATGTAACCAACTCTTCGACAGCTAATGGTGCTCTAATTCAACAATATAACTATGTTGGGGGAGCAAATCAGAAATTCATCATTACGGTGGTTGATGGCGTATATTGTAAGATTGTCAATGTAAATAGTGGTTTAGGATTGGACGTTGTCGGACAGTCAACTGCCAATAATGCCCTCATTCAGCAGTATGGATACAATGCACAAGCCAACCAGCAATTTACTTTTGTCAGCGTGGGCAGTGGGTATTATGAAATTGTTAACCGCAACAGCGGTAAATGCCTTGATGTTTTAAATTCAAGCACAGCCAATAGTGCCGTGGTTCAACAATATAACTGTGTAGGAGCTGCTAATCAGAGCTGGCTGTTAACTTCGGTTAAGAGTGCAAATCCGGATATAGATAAAAGTAATGAAAAGGCAGAACTTGAAATTTATCCTTCACCGGCAGCAAATGGAGTTTTCCATGTAGTTGTGAGTAATATTGCGCTTTTCGAAAAATTTGACCTCGAAGTTTACAATATCCAAGGCCAATTAGTATTGAAAAATCCGTCATTTTCAGGTTCAGATCTTGTAACTGGTCTAAATGCAGGCGTTTACATTGTACGTGTGAATTCAGGTAAGAATACTTTTAACGGGAAAGTTTTGGTAAAATAGTTATTGTTTGAATAAAGAATTTAGGCCGCCTCAAATGAAAAAATGAGGCGGCTTTTGTATTTTATCGCCTGGCACAAAGTTTGGGTTCATATTAGAAAACGACACTTTGCCACCGATTTTCAAAGACAGACTATCCTTTCGAATTCTAAACCTTAACAGAAGTTGTACACCTGCATCAACAGTCAATATATTAATACGTTACTCCGAATTAATATAGGTATTCCCGGTACAATTTGATACTTTAAGACTATCTTATGGGAAATAGTTTCCAATTCGACCTGAAAGTTATGGATAGTTTTACGCCACAAACTTCATGCGCCAAAACGCATATTTTTTCAAATAAAATCCATCATGAGTAGAATTTTAATCATTGGTTTATTCGCTTTTTTCTCTACAATTTCTTTCTCTCAATTGCCTTACCAAAACAAAACATTGTCACCCGAAGAACGTGCCAGTGACTTGCTAAATCGCCTGTCGCTCGAAGAGAAAGTTGCATTAATGATGGATGTGTCGGAGGCAATTCCCCGTTTGGGTATCAATCAATATGGATGGTGGAATGAAGCATTGCACGGAGTGGCCCGTAATGGAACTGCTACCGTTTTTCCGCAAGCTATTGGAATGGCTGCATCATTCGATGATAGTTTACTTAAACAGGTTTTTACAGTTGTATCAGACGAGGCTCGTGTGAAACACCGTCAGGCAAGTGAAAATGGTGAACACAAACGTTATCAGGGATTAACCATGTGGACACCTAATATTAATATATTTCGCGATCCCCGATGGGGACGCGGTCAGGAAACATATGGAGAAGACCCATATCTAAGCAGCAAAATGGGTGTTGCAGTCATTACTGGTTTGCAGGGCAACGGCCAAGGAAAATATGATAAGCTCCACGCTTGCGCTAAACATTATGCTGTACACTCAGGTCCGGAATGGAGCCGTCATAGCTTTAATGCTGAAAACATTTCGCCTCGTGATTTGTGGGAAACCTATTTACCTGCCTTTAAAGCTGCTGTGCAAAAAGGAAAGGTAAAGGAGGTAATGTGTGCGTACAATCGTTTTGAGGGTGAGCCATGCTGCGGTAGCAATAGATTGCTGACCCAAATATTGCGTGAACAATGGGAATTTAATGGTATTATCCTTTCAGACTGCGATGCAATCAGCAATTTCTACAAACCAGGAACACACATGACTCATCCCGACTCAGCCCACGCTACTGCAGCTGCCATTCTGAGTGGTACAGATCTGGAATGTGGCAGTTCATATAAATCAATCCCTTCAGCAATCAAACAAGGACTAATTAAAGAGGAACAGATTAATATTTCGGTGAAACGTCTGTTGAAAGCACGTTTTGAATTGGGCGAGATGGATGATGTTACTCCTTGGGATAATTTGCCTGACTCCTTGGTCAACTGCAAGGATCACCAGAGGCTAGCTTTAAAAATGGCACAGAAATCGATCGTTTTATTGCAGAACAATGGTACTCTTCCACTCAATGGCAAAATTAAAATTGCACTGCTGGGTCCCAATGCGAACAATGCTGAAATGCAATGGGGAAATTATAATGGAGTCCCAAAGCATACTACTACATTTTTGGAAGCTTTACTCCAGCGCGCCTCTGGTTCAGAGGTTATCTACGACGAAGTTTGTAAATACACGGGTACAACTGAAAGTCTCTTCAACGAATGCCGTTTGAACGGGAAAGAAGGGTTCTCGGCTGCTTATTGGAATAATCCGGACATGGCTGGCAAACCTGCAGCCGAAACTCAAGTCAGTTCAGCTTTAAAGTTAGCTAAAAAGGATACTTTTGCTGTAGGCGTTAACCTTAAAAACGTCTCTGCTAAATTTCATACCATTTTTACGCCAACAATAACAGGTTCTGTTGACCTCATATTCACAACATCAAGTCATGTAAGCGTATTCATCAATAGCAAGGAAATGAAATTGGAATTAATTCCTAAATCTTTGCAGGTATTGAATATGATGGCTAAGGCAGGCGAATCATACGACATCGTCTTTGAATTCGTGCGTGGAGAAGAATTGGGTGAATTCCGCTTCAACATTCAACGCTCTTTGAAGATAAATATTGCTAAAACGGTTGAATTGGTAAAGGATGTGGATGTGGTCATTTTTGCAAGTGGTATTTCTGCCGGCTTGGAGCGCGAGGAGGCAAATATTTATGCTCCCGGTTTTCAGGGCGGTGATCGGACAAATATTGAACTGCCACAGGTACAGCGCGATTTGATAGCAGCACTAAAGCGCGCAGGAAAGAAGATTGTACTTGTTAACTTTTCCGGATCGGCCATGGGATTGGTGCCAGAAAGCCTTAATTGCGACGCTATTCTGCAGGCATGGTATCCAGGCGAAGCAGGAGGTAAAGCAATAGCTGATGTCCTGTTTGGAAATTACAATCCTGCCGGGCGTTTACCAATTACTTTTTATAAGAATGTAGAACAGTTGCCAGCTTTTGAGAATTATGACATGAAAGGAAGAACCTACCGCTACATGAAAGAAGAACCGCTTTTTCACTTTGGTTACGGTTTAAGTTATACCAAATTCAACTATGGCAAAATAAGACTGAGCAAACAACAAATCAAAACAGGTGAAACGGCTATGCTTACGGTACCTGTTACTAATGGTGGCAAATACAACGGCGAAGAGGTAATACAGGTATATCTGAAGAAGAGCAATGACCCAGATGGTCCTAACATGACTCTGCGTGCCTTCCAACGTGTTGCCATTAAAGCAGGAGAAACTGTAAATGTTGTTTTCGAATTAACGGGCGAAAATCTTGAATGGTGGGACACTACAACCAATGTCATGCACTCTCAATCAGGTGATTATAAATTGATGGTGGGAGGGAGTTCCAGGAATGAAGACCTAACATCACTCAATCTACATGTACAATAAGGGAGTTATTTATGTGCGAATATATTGTTACACCAACATGATAAATGATATTATCAGACTAAAACCGATCTGCCTATGGAAAATGAATAAAGAAAAAATTAGAAATGCCTTCTCCCATAATGGAATTTTTGATTAAACAAGCCAAATGATACTGTCACGAAAGTCAATATCGATGGCCAATTATTTAACACAAAACTAACGCTACCATGAAAACAAAATGGATTCGAAGTCCCTTTAAATCAAAAAGGGCAAAAACAAACAAATTACTTATTTTAAAAATTTCGTTTATAATATGTGCTTTAGCAATTTCCAATCTCATCTCTGCTCAACAACGATCCGTAACCGGTACTGTTACAGATGCTGTTTCTGGAGAACCCATCCCGGGTGTTAATATAGTTATTGAAGGAACTACCTTAGGCTTAATTTCCGATGCAAATGGAAATTATAAAATTGAAATTTCTAAACCTGATGCTGTATTAATCTTCTCTTTCATCGGATATCTATCGGAAAGGGTTTCTGCGTCGGGACAATCAGTTTTGAATATTAAACTATCACCCGATATTAAAAATCTCGACGAAGTTGTGGTGGTGGGATATGGAACAACGAAGAAACGCGATCTAACAGGTGCTGTAACTTCTCTACAGGGAGACCAGATTTCGGCAATTCCTGTTGCCAATGGAGCTCAGGCTCTGCAAGGTAAACTTTCCGGAGTGAATGTTATTACCCAGGATGGAAGACCTGATGCTGATGTATCTATCCGTATACGTGGTGGCGGGTCTATTTCTCAAAGCAATGATCCTCTTTTTATTGTTGATGGATTTCCAGTAAGTGATATTAGCAATATTCCTGCTAATCAGATTGAAAACATGGATGTTTTAAAAGATGCTTCATCCACAGCTATTTATGGAGCCAGGGGTGCCAATGGTGTAATTATTATTACTACCAAGAGTGGTAAAATTGGCAAAATGAAAGTGACTTATGATGGTTATGTCAAATTCAATTATCCTACCAAATATTTATCAGCCATGAATGCTTATGATTACATAGCCTACAACTGGGCCTATGCTGAGTCATATGGAGACAATTATGGAAAAGCATGGGAATGGTTATGGGGAATAGGCAGAAGTGCAGGCACCTATAATAACCCTGACGGCATTGACCATTATAGAAATGTTGAAGCCCAAAATTATGCTAAGCAAACGTATGGTAAATCTTTTTCTCAAAGCCATAATCTGAGTATTAGTGGCGGAAATGAAAATACCAAATACATGATTGGATTAAATAACTTGTCGGATGATGGAATGAAAGTAAATTCCTGGTATAAACGTACAAATGCTTCTCTCAAAATTGATCAGAAGCTTTCCAAAAAATTGTCATTTACGGTTGATACCCGCTTTTCTGATGTGAATAAAGTTAATGATGATGGTACAACCAATGGATCAGGTTCTATCTTATCTTCTGCCTATACATTTAGGCCGATTGCCACAAAGGATGTATTAGGAGAACTAAACGATCAGGTAAATACGTTTTTAGGTATGTTTGACAATGTTTTACAAGATAAATTCAATCCAGTCGCCCGCATAAAAGATTACACTCCTGAAGATAGAAACAGATCTTTAGTTGCCAATACCAGTTTGAGCTGGAATTTAATTAAGGGACTCACAGCTCGGACAGATCTCGGACTTAGCTCCTACTGGAATAAGACAAATAAATGGTGGGGTGCAATCGCCAGAAACTATGTTGATCCGGCAGGAAATGAAACATATAGCGGGGATGCAGAAATTGTTAGTTCCGAAGGATGGAACATGCGTTGGGCAAATACGCTGACGTATGATATTCCGGGGTTATCTGAGAACAATTCGTTAAATATCGTAGCAGGGCAGGAAGTAGCTAATTCGGGTTCAGAGAAAGTAACTATAGATGGCTCTTTCTATCCGGTAGGGTATACTTCCTCTCAGGCTTTTGCTATGATGGATCAGCATAGAGCTTCCGCAGCAAATACTGACTATTTTAGTTATTCAACAAATACCGGAACGCCGGATCGCATGCTTTCATATTTTGGACGTGCCAATTACTCATTATTAAACCGGTTTTTATTAACTGCAACTTTTCGGGCTGATGCCTCCTCCAGATTTGCACCCTCCCATCGTTGGGGTTATTTTCCTGCAGCCGCAATAGGTTGGCGGGTATCCGAAGAAAAATTCATTAAAAACAATTTATCATTTATTGATAACCTTAAATTGAGATTTTCTTATGGTTCGGTGGGGAGTGACAATATTAGTTCATCTTTATGGAATCAGAACTGGGCATCTGACGGAGCAACTTCTTGGGCCATCGGTCAAACCAGACAAATATCCTATTCGCCGGCAAAAGTAAGTGGCACATCAATAGTTGCATTGGCTAATCGCAATCTAAAGTGGGAAACAACCATCACCCGCGACCTTGGCCTTGATTATGGTTTCTTAAGTAACAGAATCTATGGAACTGTTGAGGTTTACAAGAATTCAACCAAGGATCTTTTGGTACTAAGAGATATTCCACCCATCACTGGGTTTACTTCAACTTATGACAACGTGGGAAGTACAAGTAACAAAGGATTAGAATTTTCAGTTGGAGGCGATATTATCCGTTCGTCTAAATTTAAACTAAGTATAAATGCAAATATCAATTTTAACAGAAGTAAGGTAGAAGCTTTGGCCGATGGCGTAAATGGCCTTTACAGTTCGCAATGGGGCAGCACAGCGACACAACCCACTACTGGAGACTATCTTATTAAGGTAGGGCAACCCGTTGGCGTAGTTCGTGGTTACATCTATAAAGGTTGGTATACCGTTGATGATTTTAATTACGCAAATGGGGTGTATACATTAAAACCCGGAGTTGCTGATATTGGTCCGGGTATTATAGGTAATGTTTCTGGTACAGCAGCTCTTAAACCTGGTAGTCAGGTGGCATATCCAGGTGTTATGAAATTGAAAGATACTGATGGCGATGGAGTTGTTAATGAAAATGATGTTGCTGTCATTGGAAATATGAATCCAAAGCATACCGGTGGCTTAAATATTCAAGGAAACTATAGAAATCTGGATTTTTTACTGGGCTTTAACTGGAGCTATGGCAACCAGATATATAATGCGAACTTACTTAGTGCATACACTGGTGGTAAAGATGCAGGTATGTATAAGAACCGATTAAAAGATCTTGACAATGCATATCAAATATATGACATTCAGGACGGCCAATTAGTGAGTGTTACAGATCCTGATGCTTTAAATAAACTGAATGCAAATGCTAAAAGCTTTTTACCATATCAGGAAAATCCGGTTGTATCCTCGTTTGGCATCGAGGATGGTTCTTACCTTCGTCTAAACACAGTTACGCTTGGTTATTCACTGCCTGTTAAATTACTTCATGTAGTGAAAATTACTAAAATTCGTATTTATGCAACTATTTACAATGCGTTAATCTGGACAAAATATTCTGGCTTGGATCCCGAAGTAAACACTAATCCAAACTTGAACCATGCTGCATATCCAACTCTTGGTATGGATTGGGGAACTTATCCACGTGCCCGTTCATTTATTTTTGGTTTAAATCTTGAATTTTAATTATTGATGAATATGAAAAAAATAATATATATTCTTTTAGGATTATTGACTTTGTTCAATTATTCCTGTAAAAAAGATTACTTAGATGTAAAAGCCCTTTCAAATGTCGACGACGATTTTGTTTTTTCAACTCCAGGAGAAGCAACTAAAGTATTGGCTGGATGCTATGTAATATTGCAGGCTAGTGGCGGTTTTTACTACGATATTGAATCGGCTGGCTCGGATGCCGAATGTCACCCCGAAGGATACGATGGTCAAGCCAGGTACATTCCGGAAGGACTTTATGCTACGGAAATAACCGTTAATTATCCTACATCCGTAACTGCCTGGAATAATTATTATAAGTTGGCGAATCGTGCAAACCTGATCATTGATGCTATTGGCGCAAAACCTGAATTCCAGTCGGCTAAGTCTTCCGGAACTGCAAATGTATGGACACAACTTTACGGAGAAGCTGTTACAATGCGTGCCTATTGTTATAATGAGTTGTGTCGTTGGTTTGGCGATGTTCCTCATTTTAGTACACCGATTCGTACACTCGAGCAAGTAAATGGCGCATTATGTGTTTCCCGGGATTCCATATATGATCTGGAAATTCAGGCGCTGAGGGATATTGAACCATTAATGTACCGTTTGGGAGAAGGAGGAATTACAGCTGAGCGCATTAACCGCAATTTTGTAGAGGGTTTTATTGCCAAAATGGCATTGCTTGAAGGTGGTTATAGCTTACGTCGTACCGACTTTAATTACGGAAGTGTAACTTTTGACCAAATGGGCATAGTACAATGGAATGCCAAATATGTTCGACGAACAGATTATTTAAAGTACTATCAAATTGCAAAAACTTATCTGGAAGCCTGTGAGGCAAATCCCGGTACAGCAACCTTGATTACTACAGATGCGAGAGGGGCAGGTTTTAACAATCCTTTTCAGCGCAACTTCCAATATAATATGGATTTAGTAGTAAGTCCCGAATCATTGTTTGAAATTGGTTTTGCCCAAGCAGCCCCAGGAAACGATGAACGTCCTTATTCCTTTGGACGCCCTTCTAATGGTGGCGGTGGTCCTGCTTATCCATGCAAAGCATATGGTCAAGCCAGAATGTATGATTCTTTTTATTATGGAGACTATGATCCCGCGGATTTACGACGTGATGTGACTGTTGCAGTTACGGCAAATTCCGGATCTTGTTCAGAAGTGATGATAGACTTTAAACCAGGTAGTAAGTCAAGTGGAGGCTTGTCTCTTAACAAGTGGGATGAAAGCCGTATGGCCAATCCTTACACTTTGGCTCAACGTCAATCCGGAATAAACTGGACAATCATGAGAATGCCTGACATAATTCTATTTTTAGCTGAAGTTGATGCTGAACTTGGTGATGAGGCAAGCGCTAAAATCGAGTTAACCAAAGTAAGAAGCCGTGCATTTATCGCAGCAGATCAGGCAACTAAAGTAACTGCTTATATTAGCGCCTTATCAGGTGACGCGTTGAAAGAAGCTATTCAACAAGAACGTAAACTTGAATTTGCTGGAGAAGGTTTTCGCCGTTACGATCTGATCCGTACCGGTAAACTACCTGCAAAAATTAAGCAAATACGCGACCAGCAAATAGCAATGGTTAATGGATTAACAACCAATGGCTACTATACTTTCCCAAACGGAAATACCATTTCAAATTACATTTATGTGAAAGCAGTCAATGTTTCATCATTTGGCATGACCAAGATGTTGACTAAACAGTGTGACGTAGCCGACACCGCAGCTTCTTACCCCGTAAAATACCCAAGCTGGAGAGGAAACTGCGATCTTTGGGCTTCCTTAAATCCGTTATATATTCCATCTAATGGAACCCGTAACCTAGCAATAAAGGGTTTGTTCCGTTATATTGACCCCAATGGAGCAGAAGCTGCTGCTCTTGTTGCAGCTGGTTATGTAAAAACTGCATGGGGACAAGTAATTGTAGCCAATGCAGCTCAATACACAACCAATGTATTTAAAGGATACACCGATGCTTTTTATGCGGCTGGGGTTCCTCCACGCTATTTGTTTCCAATGTCTTCAACAACTATTGCCCAATCAAATGGTTTGATTACCAATGGATACGGATTTGCGCAAAACTGATGCTGATGGATCTTTGTGGAAGCGTTAAAATAGTTTTCCATAATTTTTTTATGGTAAGTAATTAGTTAAATACATAGTAAAGTAGTTTAATTGAATAATCCTCCTGAAGAGATTCACGAGGATTATTTTTTAATTACCCAGGCAGTGACTAGGTAATGATGCCTTGTTATGGCTTGGTGTAATAAACACTTGGGAAGCTTTCGAAGTTTTCAGGTTTTTTCAAATTAATAAACAAGAAAATGTTATAGAACTCATTGATATTTATTTGATATCGAATATCATTCATCCTTCCAGAAACGGATTTATGATACACTATTACCACAAAATGGTACACGCGTACCAATGTTTCCAAATAACATCATGTTACTTTAAAACACCTTTTTAAAAAGGATTTCTCTTTTAATTCATTAAATGAGAACGACAATTATTTAACTAAAAATTAATTTTTATGAAAAAAATTCTACCTTTTTGTTTTTTGCTTGTAAGTAGCGCAGTGATTTTTGCAACAACTACAAGAGTAACACCAGATACTTATGTATCCGTCTATGGCAGTGCGGCCAATGGCGATACTTTATTGTTAGATGCAGGCACCTATGCAACTGCCTTGGATTTTCCTGTGGGAAAAGCGATAACGCTAAAAGGTGCTGCTGATGCTGCACAAATGCCAATTCTGACATTTGTCTGGACTACAACATTTGCACCTTCAGCGGGTAGCAGCCTGATTTTAGATGGTCTCGATATAAATTTAAATGCAAATTATCTTGTTCAGTTTCCAGCGGCAAGTACAGTGGATAAATATATATTCAGAAATTGTATCATTCGTAATGTCTATCGTTGTTTGGCGGTTGCTAAAAATGCCGGTACAAGTATTAATGAAATCACGATAGATAATTGTATTTTAAAAGACTGCGGTGATCCTGTTGCCGGATATTGTTTGATTTACGTCAGACAACCTATAAACAATTTGACATTGAAGAACTCAACTTTGTATAATTACGCAGGTGAAGGGATCTTTATTGCCCAGACCAATTCCCAAACGAATACGTTTGTTTTTGATATGCATAACAATACCATCTACAAAAGTGGTAAGGAAGGAGCAAACTTTGGATGGTGTTATTTTGCTTCTCCCGTTACATACTCCCCAACATCTACATATAATATATCAAACAATATTATAAACAGGCCATATTTAAATGCTGCTACGCTTACCCGTACTACCATTAATATACCTGCAGGATCAGGTACAGTTACTTGTAAAAATAATTTAGTAATTGATTATCCAAACTTTACAACAGCGCCAGCTACCGGATGGGATACAGCTCACATATGGGTAAATTCCACAAATTATTTTAAGGATACGGTTAACCGCGATTTTACTCTGGCTAAGACTTTCCCTTACAAAGGCACGGACAATAATTACCTTGGCGACCCACGTTGGTGGCCGGTTCTAGTAGGTACTCCCGTTGCAATCGATGCGACTGTTAAAACAATAACAGGCTTCACCGCTAATTGGAATGCTGTTTCTGATGCAACCGGATTTTATTTAGATGTGGCTACAGATGCAGGTTTCAGCAGTTTTGTTACAGGATATAATAACAAGCTTATTTCCAATGTTACTTCTTTTGCTGTTACAGGTTTACCTGCCGCTTCATCTTATTATTACAGAGTAAGAGCTTACAATGCAGATGCAACCAGCAATAACAGTAATGTAATTACAGTGGTTGCTGTGGGTTCCTCGGTTAGAAACGTTGCTGATGAAAGTGTAAAAATATCTGTCAAAAACAATATGATTGAACTAGCATCGGACAAAGTTATAAAGTCTGTAAAAATTATTAATATGAAAGGGACCGGTTCATTGGTAAAGAACATAAATGCTACGGAAACATTCATTAGTACAAGTAATTTTAGTACAGGCATTTATGTAATAGCCATTGAATTTGAGAATAAAATTATCACTAAAAAAATTGTCGTGTCAAAATAGTTTAGAAAGGTTTTGAGGATAGAAAAAAGTTACTTGATTACATGGCAGGCGCATTTAAATAAACAGACCTAGGTAATGTTCCTAAAGGAGCTAAAAGTCTGCAGAGTTTGTCATTAGGTATGAATAATTTATCGAAAGGCGAGAGTGTTTGTGAAGTATTCTCGCCTTTTGTTTTTATAACATGCTAAATAACAACTATATAAACTAGTTTACATTAATTATTTTCTAAGTTTATTAAATTATTACAACCACGAGTATTAAAAAAACAATTATGAGATTCGGAAGAAAAATGATCAAGGTTTATATTGTTCTGATAGTCGGAATGATGATTATAAGCGGTAAAGTATTTGGAGTGACATTGCCGGTAATCCCTGGTGACACACTTAGTGTTACTGTATTTGGAGTGGTAAGTAGTGACACAGCTGATTATACCAAGCCCTTTCAAAAAGCAATAGATTCTTGTTCAATCAGAGGGGGAGGAACCATTTTGGTTCCAGCCGGTATTTATTTGAGCGGACCTTTAAAGATGAAAAATAAAGTAGACCTTTATTTATCGGGGGGCGCTATTTTAAAGCTTTTACCTTATAGCAGGTATCCATACGCGGGGTCAACAGATAAGAATTTAGTACAGTCTTTCATATCGGGTGCTGGTGTCAGCAATGTTAAAGTAAGTGGTTCAGGTACCATAGATGGCCAAGGCCAGGCATGGTGGGATTCTTATCTGGCCACCAAAGCTACCGCTGGTATTGCACGGCCGAGTTTGATATACTTTAGTAGTTCTTCCTCAAATATCGAAATTTCTGGTATTACTCTTTTAAACGCGCCAAATGTAAATATCACTGTGGGGAAACCAGGAGTAACGAATACTACTATCAGAAATGTTACCATTACTGCCCCGAGTACTTCCCCCAATACGGATGGTATTGATGTTTGGTCAGGCTCGGTTGATATACTTAATTGTACTATAGCTGATGGCGATGACAATATTGCCCTGGACAATGACAGTAAAAATATTTTAATTAAAGGTTGTAAATTTGGTATAGGCCATGGATGTTCCATAGGAAGTTATTCTTCGGGGATAGAAAATGTAACTGTCGACAGTTGTACTTTCAACGGAACAGATACGGGTATCCGTATGAAAACGGCCCGTGACCGTGGTGGAGTTGAGCAGAATTTAACATACTCTAATCTTACAATGGTAAATGTTGCAACACCAATAAGCATACTCAGTTACTATCCTAAAACTCCTGCTACTCCGTCAGATAACCTTACTGCAGTGACCGTAAGCACTCCTACCTGGGAAAACATTACATTGAAAAATATTACCGCTACAGGTGCAACGTATGCCGGAAATTTATGGGGATTGCCCGAGAAAGCTATAACCAATCTGGTTTTCGATAATGTACAAATAACAGCAACCAACGGCATGAATCTTTATAATACAAAGGATGCTGTATTTAAAAATAATTCGTCAATTACAGTAACATCGGGCAAGGCTATAACTGCAACTAGCTTCAATATAATTGATGCAACATCGGGCAAGACTGAAAATATAATATACCAGTCAACAGTAAGTGGCATTAATTTTACCACAGGTAAGCCAACTGACAATACATCCGTATATACAATTGCTGCAAATGTAGTCCCCGCAGGTTCAGGAACAGTTACAGGAGTGGGCTCTTATCTGGTTGGAACATCAGTTACCCTCACCGCTAAACCAAACGCAGGTTATGCATTTGTTAATTGGACTGAAGTTAATCCTACTATAGTTATCGCAGACACTAATGTAATTTCTTTTGCTTCCGAATTAAACAGAACTTTGGTTGTTAAATTTAAAGTTAGTATTCCTAATGGGATTGAGGAATTATCCGGGGAAAAATCATCATTTGAAGTTTTTCCAAACCCTTGTAAGGAAAATTTAGTTGTAAAAGTTAGTAATGAATACACCGGTGAACTATTGCTTTCAATTTATGATGAAACGGGTTTAAAAATTGCTACCTTCCTGTCAAATAAAACAGGGCATGAGCTTGTTACAGATATTGATACCAGGAGCTTTGCTTCCGGAATGTATTTTATCAGGATCAATTTAGTTAACGATATAATGGTGAAAAAATTCATAGTTCAACAATAATTTAAGAGCACTATTAAATTAAAACGTACTATGAATTTAGTTATGAAATTTGGCTTGCTTGCATTGTATTTAACATTTAATACTTTGTATGTAAAGTCGCAATACCTGGACACAAGTTTGTCTGTAAATGCAAGGGTCAATAATCTTATTTCACAAATGACATTAGCCGAGAAAATTTCCCAGCTTGCCCTGAGGGTGGACTTTGCCTTGACTCATTGATTAATAATAGTTATGTAGTATATAAAAATCTCGATTTTAACATGGAAACTAGTTTTCAAGAGACTTCAACAGGTATAGACCAGGTTATGACTCCTGCGAAAAATGCAGGTTATCAATGCAGTCTTTTCCCGAATCCATCGAGTTCAAAATTTATAATCGATTACAACCTACCGGTCTTAACCGATGTGAAAATTGAAATCTATTCAATGCAGGGTGTTTTATTTAAGTCAATTTCTCAAAAGGATCAAATCGAGGGTACTCATCAATTGGCAATAGATACCAATTCAGCTCAGCTGGCCACGGGTGCATATATGGTTATCTTTAAGACCAACTCGTTCAATAAATCATTGTTATTAAATATTATTAAATAAATTGGTAATCAGGTAAATAACCATTGCTCGTTCTGTTGATATTAATCAGCTCAAGTTGAGCTGGAAAATGCCTACATTTGCTGTGCAAATAAAAAGTAAAAATCAATAAGGACCGACACCTGATGGAAGGTTTGGTCACTTATGAATCAAATTATGATCAATATGGGTAACGTAACTATTTTAAAAAGAGCACTGGTTTTTTCCTCCTTCCTTTTTGTGTTTAAAGTTGCTTCAGGGCAAGTTGAAAAATCACAGGAAATTGCATCATTATACAAGGATCTTCCATTTAAAATGCAGGAAGTTCAGCAGCCAATATTTAATGATTATAGTGTGAATATAAAGGATTTTGGTGCAAAAAATGATGGGATGACCACCAATACTAAAGCCATAGCTTCAGCAATTGCCAGGGTAGTTGCTAAAGGTGGCGGAACAGTGGTAATTCCTGAAGGTCTATGGCTAACCGGACCAATAGAATTAAAAAGTAATGTAAGATTGCTTACGGAAAAAGGCACTGTTGTTATTTTTACCAGAAACTATGACGAATATCCCATGGTAAAAACATGGTATGAGGGACAAAGTTGCTGGCGGACCATGTCGCCAATATTTGCAAAGGATGCTGAAAATATAGCTATTACCGGACCAGGTCTTTTTAATGGTAACGGTGATGCATGGCGTCCGGTTAAAAAAACCAATATAAGGGCCGGTTTATGGCAGAAATTTATTTCTTCTGGCGGAGTGCTCAATAATAAAGAAACGGTATGGTATCCAACTGAAGGAGCCCTTAAAGGAAGTACGATGACCGATTCGCCGGCAGAACGAACCGAAAAGGAAAGTAAAGGGATCCGGGAATTTCTTCGCCCTGTTATGGTCGATCTGATCAACTGTAAAAAGATTATGATTGAAGGTGTGACATTTCAGAATTCTCCGGCTTGGTGTTTGCATCCTTTCATGTGTGAAAACCTCACAGTAAATAATATAACTGTTGCAAATGAGGATTGGGCTGCCAATGGAGATGCCATTGATCTCGAATCGTGCAGAAACGCACTTATCACTAATTCGAATTTTAATGCCGGTGATGATGCCATTTGTATGAAATCCGGAAAAGATGAGGAGGGACGTAAACGGGGTATTCCAACTGAAAATGTCATCATTTATAACTGCAGAGTCTTCGATGGTCATGGAGGCTTCGTTGTGGGAAGTGAAATGTCAGGCGGAGTACGAAATATACTTGTCAAACATTGCAGTTTCATTGGAACAGATAATGGACTTCGTTTTAAAAGTACACGTGGCAGAGGTGGCGTTGTAGAAAACATTTATATATCCGATATCACTATGACAAATATAGAACGAGATGCCATCTTATACGATTTGTACTATATGAGTCGTGAGGACGATTCTAACGTACCTGCAGACGAAAGTACACCGCAATTTAGAAATATTTATATGAAAAATATTGTCTGCAAAGGAGCCGACCGCGCTATATTATTTCAAGGCTTGCCGGAAATGACTTTGAAAGACATTTATCTTGAAAATGTCACTATTGAAGCACGAACGGGCATTTTCTGCAAGGACGCCGAACATATCCAAATGAAAAATGTGCAAATTTATACCAAAGAATTGCCTGTGGTGGATATTAAAAACTCAACTGACATTGTGATGGATAATCTTTTATATGGTGACGTGGCTGGGACAATTATTAAAATTTCGGGTGAGAAGACAAATAAGGTACAATGTATTCATACTCCAATAAAACGGGATAATATCAATACAGGCTCAGAAGTTAAGCCCGGAGCTGTTATGATGAATTGAAAAAATGAGAAACATCAGAATTATGCAATAAACGCGGTTGGAAGGCTGATGATCCAAATCAGCGTTTTTTGAGGTTTAACAGGACCGGCTCTTAGATCTTTGTTAAAAAAAAGTTGAGTGTGCAAATTACATGAAATCCTTAAATTTTCATTATATTTTTCCCAATTCAGATAGATTTGTTCCTTAAACGAATTAAGAGTTGAATGAAAACTTTTCTTCATCCAACTCCTAATTCGCAATTTGTGCTTTTTATAATGATAAAAAATTCGAAATTATTGAGCTTTTCCAGTGGTAAGATTTATACCCGAAATGGACGCATTATAAGTGGTAATTGCATTTCCACTCGAAACTGTAATGGAAGAACCATTTTTAAATACTGCACCACTTACGAAATTGGCCGTCATTCCTTTAGAAGCTGAAATTTTTACATTATCGAATATGATGTCTGAAATTGACAATTCAGGCAAGCCCCATAGAATGCCAGCATTGGTCGAGCCGGTTATAGTAATGTTTGTCAACGTTATGTGCTTCCAATTAGGGGTTGTACTGGTTACTGTTTGTGCAGGATCTGATGATGGGCTGCTTGGTGTGGACGGATAATAGCTCGTAATATAAATAGGATTTGGAACATTCGTCATCGTAATGTTGGAGTATGAAAGATATTGATCTGTTCCTCCACGTGTACGGTTTGATTTCATTCTGATACCGGATGTTGTTGCACTGAAAGTACAATTGTCAACTGTAACATGGTCAACACTTGCAGTATAACTACCTATCGAACAGCCATGCCCCACGCCAAAGGTGCAACCTGTAATATTGATATATTCACTATTGTTGTCCATCGCAATATTGTCATCTCCACACGCAATTTTACAATTGGTAACGTTCACATTTCCCGACCATATATCAATCCCGTCGGTGTTGGGGGATGTTGATGGGGCAGTAATTGTAATGCCTGATATGGTTGAGCTGTTGGATCCGCTTCCAATGGTGATATGTACGTTCGGGGCATTAATGATTTTAATACCGGTAATTTCGATATTCGTACAAGTATTAAAGCGTATTAAACAAGGCCTTTTAATGGAACTATTGGCATTATATGCAGTCCACCATGCAGAACCCTGGCCGTCAATGGTACCTGAACCACTTACTTCTATGTTACTGAGACCTGAACCATAGATAAAGTTGCTCATAGTGCTTGTAGAACCAGAATTAGGATAGGTGCCATAAGGTAAAGCCTTTAAAGTAGCACCACTCGAAATTTGAAGATTGGTTTTGTTTGCCATGGTAATTGGGCCACATAAAAATGTACCTGATGGGATAACAACAATACCCCCACCTGCCGATGAACATGCATTAATTGTCTTTTGTATCGCACTGGTATTGTCCACGGTTGAGCTACTGACCGCCCCATAACTGGTAATGTTAAACGTGGCACTTGGAATTGTTGGCAAGGTTACGGATTTTAGCTTAGATGTGATGTTTTGATTATCAGCTATTTTTGAATCCTCTTTAGAACATGCTGACAGAAATGAAATTGCAATCAATAAGGTTATTAAATTTTTCATTTTTTGTTCTCCTATGTTTTAAGTTATTTGGAAGTAAACTAATCCTTAGGCCGGCCTGTTTTGAGGCAGACCAGCCAGCATTGTTGAAAGATTTACAATGGCGGAGTCCAACTGCCAAGGATGACACTTTTGGTGTAATTCGAGGTTGAAGTGAGCCGTACTACCCACGAAGAGCGGCTACTCAGGCTGATCGTTGAACCAGACAATGTTTTGCTGCCATATTCGGCGGCGCGACAAGTTGCTTCCCTTCCATCCCAAGCACTCCATCCTGCGGCGGTAATGTGACTATCCATGCTGCAATTTATATAAGCGGTCTCCCCATATGGGTACCAGGGACGCATCAGAGTAGAGGTGTTGTCCGCTACACCGCTACCGCGGTTGATGGTGCAGGATGAGAAAATAAATCCACGGGCGCCGGATGGGGTGCTTGGTGCCGCATTCACACCGCCAGTTGAGCGAATTTGTTTGATATTACAGGAACTGAAGAATGCTGTGCCACCACTGTAGATGAAGTCCACGCAGCCGCGGATTTCGCTGAGACTACAATAAACAAGGGCATTGTCCCAAATGGCAAAGGTGTCCTGCCAGCCATTGATGTAACAGCGGTAGAATTCCACGCGTTTGCTGTCCACGTAAACGGAGTGACTGGTGGTTGAGCCACTCAGCAAGGTGTTTTGAATGGTCATGTAACTGATGGTGATATCCGTGCCATGAATTGTCAAAGCTGTCTGGCCGCTGCCCGCCTGGAGTATAACACCTGTCTGGCTGGCACCGACAATTTTGATATTGCTCTTACTGCTGGGGATCGTGACCTGCTCGTTGTAAGTGCCGTTGGCGATGCTGATGATGTCGCCAGAACTGGCTGCATTAATGGCCGATTGAATGGTCGAATATTGCGACGGCACGCTACGCGTGGTCGATTTCAAACGATTCATACTTGCACTTGTGTTTCCAGTATCGGTTACTTCTGGTTTTTCTTTAGAACAAGCAGCTACCAATAAAAACACAATTAAAAATGTTAGTAACTGAATGGTAAATCCATGTTTTCTCATAAAACTTAGTTTTTAGTTGTTAATAGTTATTTTTAATAATTCATAAAGTTATACAAGCCTGGAGTATCTGTGGGTAATATACATACCAAAGGATAAGACTGGATTTTCCAAAAAGAGTTCGTATGTGCCAATTTTTAGGTGGCAGTATCCCATTTTTAATCTAATTTATTTATATATAGTGCTTTACAATATTTATAAATCGACCGGTTATTTTTGGAATATGATCATATTTGTCAACCCTAAAATAATTTAAGCATCATTCTCTCTTAAAAAGTACATAGAGACTTGTTATTTGGAATGAGGGGAACTTGCTTACATTTCCCTTCTTGCTATCTTACGCAAGATTTAATTTCATAAAACTTAATAACAAACTAGTCAATGAAACCATATAAAATAGAGCTATTAACGTTTCTGATTATCGTTAATGCCATTTTTTTCAAAATATCAGCTCAAACCGGCAGGATAGAAACTGACCTATCGGGTAACAACTGGAAACTCTGGTTGGATACTGCGGCTCATTGGCAAAATGACCAGCTTTTTGCACCAGGCCATATAAGTAAAATACCTGTCAACCTGCCCACAGGAGGATGGGATGTACTCCAAAATGCACCCGGTAAAACGGTCCAATTGCCTGCAACGGTTGAAGAATATTATTGGGGCCGAAATGGGGATCCCTTTGGCGTATCCGGCAATTACCTCGGTGTATCGTGGTTCAGCACAAAGATTAATATTCCTGCATCGATGAAAGGCAAATGGATTGTTCTTGATTTCGAAAGCGTACGCCTTAGGGCTGAAATTTTTGTGAATAAAAAACTGGTCGGATATGACCTGGTGAACAGTACTCCTTTCAATGTGGATATAACTCGAGCTATTGTGCCAGATAAGGAGAATGAAGTGGACATCAGGATTACCGATCCTAATGGCAATTTTGATTGGCGAGATAGTCAGAATTTCATGTGGGGAGATTACCGCATTCAACCTTCCCACGGCTTTGGCGGAATTACGGGCAAAGTTAAGTTAGTGGCCACCGATCCCGTTTTTATCAGCGATATCTTTGTTAAGAACAAACCAAAACCAGAAGAAGTTGATATTCAACTGTCTTTTCAAAATAAAAAAAGAAAAAATGTAAGGGGAACATTGACGCTGCAGGTAAAAGAAAATAATACAGGAAAAACAGTTTGGCAAAAGGACTTTCCAAAGGAAACACTCAAGCCGGGTGACAATTCACAAATGGTTTCCGTACATTTAAATGATGCAAAATTGTGGAGTGTCGACAGCCCTTTCCTTTATAAAGTAACAGCTTTCTGGAAAGGTGACGATAAAACAACCGATGAAGCAGAGAAACGCTTTGGTTTCCGTTGGTTTGAAATAAAAGATATCGATGGCGATAAACAATTCTACCTGAATGGAAAGCGAATCGTTTTGCGTACATCCATATCATGGGGCTTTTGGCCTGTTAACGGAATTACACCAACCGATGAACTTGCCCATAAACAGATTGAAGATGCAAAAAAACTTGGACTTAACATGTTGAACTTCCACCGCAGTATAGGACAAAGCAATGTGCTTGATGCTGCTGATGAACTGGGACTATTATATTTCGAGGAACCAGGTGGAAACCAATATCCTGAGCAACTTTTTGACCCTAAAAATAAATTAGCCCAAAAACAAACAGATTTTTATTTCTCAGAACGTAATGAAAAGTTTTTCAGGATGATAAAGCGTGACCGGAGTCACCCCTCATTAATTATTTACAACCTGCACAACGAACGAGGTGCTAAACCACATCAGCAAGACAGGGATGAAATGTCGACTGGTCACAAACTTGACGAAACTCGCATCATGACTTATAATTCATCCAATGGCAACATAAAACAGAATGAACCGGATCCCAGGTTCAAACTTCACCTCCTGCCGTACGATACAATTTTTTATGACTATGGTTGGTTTGATCAACACCACGCAGGCGGTCCGGGAGTTTATCATGATAATTTGTATAACAATCCTCAGAAATATGCCAAATACACCAATCATAAAGACGAAATTATTTATTACGGAGAAGAAGGTGCAATTGGAACCCCACCCCGACTGCAATTGATACGTGATGAAATTTTAAAATCAGGAAAAAACATTGGTTGGGAGTCATCTGCTTATTTAAAATGGTATGATGCCTACGATGAATTTCTGAAAAATAATGGATTCGCTAAGGCATTCCCGAATGTAGATAGTCTTACGCGTAAAATGGGCAATGTTGCTTATTATTACCAGGGACGAATCATTGAAAATGTACGAATCAACAATGTTATTGATGGGTATGCAATAAATGGATGGGAAAGCATGAAACTTGAAAACCATTCCGGAGTTGTGGATAATTACCGTAATTTGAAAGGAGACGCGGAGTTAATTTCGCGCTATAATCAACCCCTTTTTCTGGCAGTGAAACTTAACTGTAAAGTATTACAAACAGGCGACACCACAACCATTGATTTGTTTATTGTAAATGAAAAAGATGTGAAAGGTTTTTTCAATTTAAAAGTTCAGGCATTCAATGAAAATGGAGAAGCCGTATGGGAGAGAAATGCTGAAGTTCAGGTTTCAGGGGGAAATACATATGGTGAGTTGCTCTTACCCGGATTAAAATTCGCTCCGCAGTTGGTAGGATATTCAAGGATAAAGGCAAGTCTTCGAAGAGAAGATTTGACTATTGCTGAAGGAGAGGATGAATTATTTGCCGTTAACCTGCCTAAAATAGGCCTTTCTCAACGGGGCCAGATTGCCGACACCTCCGGAATCATTACCTCATATTTGCAATCCACAGGGTTAGATTCGTTTACTTCATACAGGGGTGGTAAACCGACAGGAAATATACTTCTGGTGGGATCTTTCGATCCTCCACAAACAGGTAACCCTTTGGTTGTTGACATTCTGGAATGGGTGAATAATGGCAATACACTCATTGTTCTTGCCAATACCGACAAATGGGCAGGATTTCTTGCCAAAAAAGAAGTAGCGGACTACCGGGGCCTCCAGCAATTAGGAACCAGTTGGTATGGAGGCAATTTTTTTGTAAAGGAGCATCCCTTGTTTAGCGGATTACCACAATCATGCGTTTTCAACTGGGAATATCAATGTTTGGCCGGATATAATAAAAGCCGCTCCGGTATGAGGCTTTTCAATGGAGAAACAATTGTAGGCTGTGTTTCCGATCATAAACCCGAAGTATATTCTGCCCTGAGTATTTTACCGCATGGAAGAGGTAAAATTATTCTTTGTACACTCGATATTTTATCCTGTATCAGAGAATTTAAAACAGATGCCGGAAGCGAAGGTGACGGTGAAAATGCAGCTATGAGCACCTATAACACTTCAGCGAAGAACTCCGCAAATATTGTGGGACAACGATTGTTGCTAAATATGATAAAATATGCATCTGACCCAGGACAATAAAAACTTGGCTGGTGCCATAATTAGCACGTGCCATCAAATAAAAAGCTGTCGAATCTGCGATTTCCTCATTGTCTACCATTACAAAATACTTGATGCCGTTAATTTTTTTAACCGCAACAAATGCATATGGATCTTGAAAAATTACGAGTCCCGTTATTTGGCTACTCGCCTTTAATAATCATTTTCTGGCTTGCAGAGAACTTATTAGCCTTAATCGTATAAAAGTAAATTCCTGCGGAAAGATTGGCAGAATCGAATTCAACAGTATGCTTACCTTGTGAATATTTTTTCCCTGCTAACTCTGCAATTTCAGTACCGTGCAAATTGTACACTTTCAATGAAACATAGGTATCGTTTGGTATTTCAAATGCAATAGTTGTATTATTGTTAAACGGATTTGGATAGTTTCCCAATGCGTAACCACCAGTTGCTTCTATTAAATTTACCCTAACCGATTGACCCAGAGAATCCATTTTTAATAATGTAAGCATTTGCACTGCATACCTCCTTCCAAGTTCCCTATAACCTTCCGCATTAAAATGCAGATTATCAGTTGTATCTGTGCAGCCTTTCGAAGAAATGACGTATGAATTGGGAATAGTTTGGGGTAATTTTGCAATTATTGAATTCATACTTGCACAAGCACCTCCCTGATCAGCATTCACGACTTCACCAGCGAGCAAAGGCACTGAATCTGGCTTAAGATTTAGATCTTTTATCAGATTGTCGTAAACTCCTCTGACTTTTGAGGGCCATGCGTCATCACCTGTGTTTGACTCTCCCTGATGTAACAGAATACCCTTGACGACACCATCTTTCTGAGCCAATTTTGCAATTTCTACTAGATACGCATAGGGGTTTCCGCCGTATGCGTTGATGATGTTTGTCATCCACGAAGGGGCCGTAGAAGCATACGTCTGATAATTATCTTTGTCGAACAGTTCAATTTTACACCCGGCTACAGAAACATTTACTACACCTACTCTGATGTTCGATGGAAGATTTGCAATCAACGTTCTGCCAAAATAATCGGCTGGAGTAAGACCGCTATAGCAACGACACAAAGGTGGAATAGCGGGGTACCATTTTCCCTTTGTTCTGCCTAGGTTTGAACAATCAACAGCTTCCATAACTTGGAAACGATTACCCACTGTCTGGTCTTGTTGTTGAATTGTTGCATTGCCCTCCATGTTTGACTGTCCAAAGCATAAGAAAATGTAAAAATTCTGATCTTGTGAAAAAGCGTTCGCGGTTAATAAGAGTAATCCTATCAATAAGGATATTCTTGCAAGCATTTTTTGTTTTTTCATAAAATTCATTTTTAATTGCAAAGTAGTTTAATAATCCGATAAATAGTTAAATAATATTTTATTGCGAAAGTAATGATCCGGCCTCGGTTTTATTTATTAGAGCGTAACAATATATTGCCTATGGGTAACAAACTGCCCTTTGTTGCTTGAATAAAGACATACCGAAGCTCGCTACCCAGAATAAGAAAAATTGACAGTATCAGTTTATCTTTGGTCAAAAATCATTAATTAGAGTACAAAGTACTTGAAATCAAAACTTGCTATCCCTAAAAATTAATTTGTTACTCAGAGATAATTTTTTGTTACTCTCCAACAATTAACAACCAGGATATTAGTATATTTTTGATTTTTGCTACATTTTTTTGTTACTTCCCTTAAAAGGTCGTTCCCAGGGAATTCATTGACAGTAGTTCGTTTAACTACTTCTGGTGGAAAGAATAGTTTTAGAAACGCATGAATTTTTTTAGAAAAAATGAAAAATTATAGTTCATTAATACTTGGTTTAGTCGTATTTGGGGTAAATAGCCTTTCCGCTCAGAATCCTATTATACATGATCAGTTTACTGCCAATCCATCTGCCAGGGTTTTTGAAAACAAAGTTTACCTCTATCCTTCGCATGATATTCTGGCAAAAGAAGGACGCGGGCGTGTCGGCTGGTTTTGTATGGAAGACTATCACGTGTTTTCATCGTCAAACCTTACCGACTGGACCGATCATGGCGTTATTGTGAGTCAGAATAAAGTGGGCTGGGTTAAACCTGAATCATATAGTATGTGGGCTCCAGATTGCATTTATAAAAATGGAAAATATTATTATTATTTTCCTGCTCCTGCAAAGGATACGATATATGGTAGCGCCTGGTTTGGGAATAGTTTTAAAGGGGCTGATCTAAAAACACTCGGAAAAGCATTGCTAGAAGCTAATATTTCGCTATATGAGAACAAAAGGAATGACGGACGAATTAAAAAAAATAACGGCTAATATTTTCGTTTGCATCTTTTTATTTAGTTTTAACCTTCATGCTCAGGATAAATTATATGATAATGAATTTCCTTTAGGAGATGTGAAATTACAGGATGGACCCTTTAAACATGCCCGGGATCTTAATATTCAGACACTTTTGAAGTATGATGTTGATAGATTATTAGCTCCTTACCGAAAAGAGGCTGGTTTGCCTGCAAAAGCAACAAGTTTTCCCAACTGGGATGGTCTGGATGGGCACATCAGCGGGCATTATCTGTCGGCTTTGGCAATGAATTATGCTGCTACAGGTAATACACTACAATAATTCGTATAAAACAAATAAACAGCATTTATTATAACTATTAACCAATTATTTACAACTAAAGTAAAATGAAAAAACCAAGAAAAATACTTAACTATTGGCCATTAATAATTTTTGTGCAAAGTCTGAACCCGTTTAGTACTTATGCCCAAAATTCGACCAATGCTATTTTAAAGAGTACTAGTAATTTAGGAGATACCGCCATCATTGTTGAAGCTGAATCCGGTAAACTTGGCAGCGGTTTTTCTGTACTTCAGGATGGGGCTATTAATTATATTACCCCAAAGGCTAACTATACAGGTCAGTCCGGTCCTGGTGACACATCCCGAATGATTATTTATCAGATAACATTTAAAGATTCCGGGAACTACAATTTGTTTGCCCATGTTTATGTTGGTTCGGGAGGGTTCAATGATGACAGCTTTTTTGCCGGAACAGGTTTTGGTGAGAAAAACGATACGTTAGCCTCTGATTGGATAATGGTAAACGGACTTGCGGGTGTGGGGTTTACGGGTCCTACAGATGTTGTGGATGCAGCAGGAACTGCAGGATCTCAGGTTTGGAAATGGGTGAATATTACAAAAAGCTTCTTTCCTGACAAAAATGCCTTTGGTGTAAGTATAGGTAATCTTACAAAAACTTTTCAAATCGGTAGTCGCGAAGATGGATTGAATATTGACAAGTTCGCATTCGGGAAATCGTATCTATATTTTACTGTAGATATTCTTGATAAAGGTTTGGCGGGCTCTATAACTATACCCACAATCGATTCGAGTAAGTATTATAAAGGTCCCCCTTTGGCTCAGGGTTTTTCTAAATTCCTCGGTAACGTAATGGGTAGCGATAAAATATTTGCTAATTACTGGAATCAAATTACCCCCGGAAATGAAGGGAAATGGGGTTCTATTGGTTCATCATCCGACACAACACAGTGGAATTGGAGCGGACTGGACGGTATTTATACCTACGCAAGAAACCATCATATCCTGTTTAAAGAGCATACGTTAATCTGGGGAAGTCAGCAACCATCCTGGATGTCAACCCTTGATCAGGCCCAACAGGTCCAGTACATAGAATCCTGGATAAGGCAAGTTGGTCATAGATATTCAAATATAGATTTGTGTGATGTAGTAAATGAAGCATTACCAGGGCATAATCCGCCAGATGGCGAGAATGGCAGGGCTAATTATAAAAATGCATTAGGTGGTGACGGAACTACAGGGTGGGATTGGGTAATAAAGGCCTTTCAGTTAGCAAGAAAATACCTGCCCAACACCAAGCTGCTGATTAATGATTACGGAATTATAAACAACGATAATGCAACAACTTCTTACCTGACCATTATCAATTTATTGAAAAGCAATGGACTTATCGACGGTATTGGAGTTCAGGGACATCGTTTTGAACTTGAAAGTGCAGATTTGACCACGGTGAAAAATAATTTAGATAGACTCGCAGCTACCGGCCTGCCGATATATATTACCGAAATGGATTTGGGTAATCTCAATAATACCGGTACTCCGGATGATAACCAGCAATTACAATTATATCAACAAATATTTCCAGTTTTGTGGAGCCATCCGGGAGTAAAAGGCATTACCCTCTGGGGATATGTTGTAGGTGAAATGTGGCAGTCTTCTTGCTACCTGGTATTGAATGATGGTACCTGGAGACCTGCGTTAACCTGGATAGCGCAGTATGTAAAGAATAACACCCCTTCCGGTGTTGAAGAAATAGTAAATACATTACCTTCAGGAATTAAAATAGAACAAAATTATCCAAATCCGTTTAGTACCTCAACTAAAATTACGTTTAGCATTACCTCGTACACGAAGGTTTGCCTTAAAATTTATAACAACCTTGGTTTGGAGCTAGCAACCTTGGTTAACGAGAATTTAAATGCAGGTAATTACGCAGTAAGTTGGAACGCACTTGATATTAAACTGGAAAGCGGTATTTATTATTATAAATTATTTGTAGGTAACAATGTCATTGGCAAAAAGATGGTGCTTATTAAATAAATTCTTAGGAAGGGATGAAAATCGACCATACTATAATGAAAAGAACAATTGTAGCAATTTTGGCCATATGCTCTTTTGCCTTAGTAAGGTAGCAGGGCTATGGTGGACTGTAGACAATGGGAACGGCATATACCAACCCGTTGTTAGTATTGTACCTAATATAAAAAAATTAATCTGAATTCAATGGTGAAGAAAACTATTCTATTCGTTCCAATTTTGTTTTTCAGTTTGGCCATCAATCATTCTTTTGCACAAAGGCTGAAACTGAATGACTTGGGATACTTCGAAACACAGGGTGTCAATGTATTTGTTTATAGTAATCAATACAATGGTATGTTTTTCGACGAAAAAACTGCCGGGATCGAACTTATCCATCATGGTGTACGAACTGCTACCGGCGGGGCCGTGAGGCTACAGAACACTCCAGAACAATGGGATTTAGTACCGTCCTTAGTTGATCGAAAAATCGATAAAGCTACCAATACGATAGATGTTGTATTGAGGTACAGGGATTATGATTTTGATCCAAAGATAAGCGTCACCTCCAAAGACGATGGAGTGCTGATAAGTGTCTTTCTGGACAAACCCCTTCCCAAGGCACTTGAAGGTAATGCCGGGTTTAACCTAGAATTCCTTCCGGCATCTTATTTCGAAAAAACTTACCTGGTTGATGGAAAACCCGGAATATTGCCTTTATACCCGGCAAGTTCAACCGTTGTTGAGCCTGTGACAAAGAAGATACCACAATTTGCTGGATTTAGCACATTTGATGACAGGGGAAGAGGCGAATTTATTGTCCCTAAACCTATTGCTTCTGGCAAAACTATTGTATTGGCGCCGGAGGATCCGGAACGGTATGTTAAAATTCAGTCAAGTGAGGATATAATGCTTTTGGATGGGCGAAATCTGGCTCAAAACGGGTGGTTTGTCTTGCGTAGCCTTCTGCCTGTCCAAAAAACAGGAAAGGTACTGCAATGGTACATGAAGCCAAATGCCATTCCCAATTGGATAAGGAGCCCTGTTATAGAATTTTCACAGGTTGGTTATCATCCAAATCAGGAAAAGGTTGCTGTGATTGAATTAGATAAGAACGATATGCCGTTAAAACAGGCCTCACTTTATAAAGTTACAAACGAAGGCGAATTTATCGAGAAACTGGTATCGGATTTAAAACCATGGGGTAATTATTTAAGATACAATTATATAAAGTTCGACTTTACCGCTGTAAAAGATCCGGGGCTTTACTTCATAAAGTATGGAAATCAGAAAACAAATACATTCACCATCGACACAAACGTTTATAATGATATTTGGCACCCAACACTTGACGTATGGTTTCCTGTCCAAATGGATCACATGTTTGTGAAAGAGGCATACCGTGTATGGCATGGCGCTCCTTATTTAGATGATGCACTACAGGCGCCGGTGAATCATCAACACTTTGACAATTACAAGATGGGGCCTACCACTGATACAAAATATAAACCACTAGAACGTATTCCCGGATTAGCTGTTGGCGGATGGTTCGACGCCGGTGACTTTGATATCGAGACCCCATCGCATTGCAGGGTATTATTAAGCTTTGTCGATGCATGGGAAAATTTTAAATTGGATCGTGATGAAACCTACATCGATCAAGCTACACGCTACGTCGACATTCATCGCCCCGATGGCAAACCCGACTTACTTCAGCAAATTGAACATGGCACTTTGAATTTGGCCGCTCAGGTAAAATATATAGGGCATCCAGCCAGGGGAATTAATGTTCCCAACCTTTACCAATATCACCATCTCGGCGATGCATCAACTATAACAGACAATTTACCTTATAATCCGGACCTTAAACCTTATGAATCCGATGGAAAATCGAGCGGAACTATGGACGACCGATGGGTTTTTACAAACCGGATGCCTTGGTTGGATTATCAAACCGTTGCTGCGTTATCCGCTGCAAGCCGGGCATTGAAAGACTTTAACAAGCCACTTTCCGATGAAGCCCTGACTCTTGCAAAAAAACTTTGGGATGATACAAACAGCCTCCCACAGGCTCCTGACACAATGATGGGCATTGGTAGATTCGGCACCGACATAGGTGCGGCGCTTCAATTGTTCATTACTACCAAAAACGAACAATATGCAAAACGGTTTAAAGAACTCATCTGGCCTGCACTTGACAAATCTGTATTAATGGCCATTTCGACAGCATTGCAAGCCTATCCTTACATGGATAATGAATTTAAAAATAAATTAAAAGCATATGTAATTAAATATAAAGAACAATCTGATAAATTTAGTAAGGACAATCCCTATGGAGTACCCACTACAACAAGAGGTTGGGGGGGCAATAGCAATGTCATAAACTGGGGCATCACCAATTTTTACGCTAATAAATTCTTCCCTGAAATAATTGGCCCTGAATATGTTTATAAAGGCCTGAATTACATTTTTGGCTGCCATCCATACTCGAATATTTCCTTTGTTTCAAGCGTGGGGACACACTCAAAGAAAATTACCTACGGCAATAACAGGGCCGATTTCAGATTTATTGCAGGCGGAGTCGTTCCCGGTTTGTTGTTGTTAAAACCTGATTTTCCTGAAAACAAAGAAGATTGGCCTTTTTTATGGGGCGAAAATGAAGTTACAATTGGTATCTGCGCTGACTTTATTTTTCTTTCAGGCGCGGTAAACGAATTGGTAAAAAAGTAGATTTAATTGTTATTCACTTGACATTATGGTACAACTAAGAAAAATATTCGCAATATTGGTTTGTTTCATAAATACATTAGCTGGCATTGGTCAAAACGCCGGAACATTGAAACAAACAACCATCTGTAATCCTGTAAACCTGAGTTACAGGTTTTGTCTTGATGCCCCATCGAGGCGGGAGGCTGCCGATCCGACCATGGTTGTATTTAAAAATGAATACTACCTGTTTGCGTCCAAGTCGGGCGGCTACTTTCATTCTACAGATTTAATTCATTGGGATTTAATAACTACCAAGGATCTCCCTCTGGAGGACTACGCCCCAACAGTGGTGGTAATGAAAGATACCTTGTATTTTATGGCTTCCAAGGGTGCCCCTATTACTATTTATAAAACAGCTAACCCAAAATCGGGGCAATGGAAAGTGGCCAACCCTGAGTTCCCAATTGGAATGATAGATCCGGATTTATTTGTTGATGACGACGGCCGTTTATACTTCTATTATGGCTGCTCTAACAAAAATCCTATTTATGCTGTTGAACTGGACACAAAAGCACTGAATCCCATTGGTCAATCTACGGAGCTTTTTAACAGTAACAAGCAAAATTTCGGATGGGAACGTCCCGGCGATTACAATAATAAAGAAGCCAGACCATGGATAGAAGGGGCCTGGATGACAAAACACAATGGTAAATACTACCTTCAATATGCCGCCCCGGGTACTGAGTTTAAAAGTTATTGTGACGGTGTGTATGTTGCCGATAAACCGCTCGGACCATTTACATTAGCCCTTCATAATCCCTGTTCGTATAAGTCCGAAGGTTTTATTGCAGGTGCCGGACATAGCAGCACTTTTCAGGATAAATATGGCAATTATTGGCATATCTCAACTATGACAATCTCGCAAAAGCACATGTTCGAGCGCCGTTTAGGGTTATTCCCTACATTTTTTGATAACGATGGCATCATGTATGTGTACACTGGTTTTGGTGATTTCCCTTTTAAAGTTCCGGCCAAAAAAATTAATAATCCCGACGAACTATTCCCGCAATGGATGCTGCTTTCATACAACAAGCCTGTTGAAGTTTCATCCGAATTGGAAGGGCATCCTAAAAGCTATGCAACCGACGAGGAAATACGTACATTCTGGAGTGCCCAAACAGGCAATAAAGGCGAATGGATAACCATGGATTTACAAAAAGAATGCACGATAAATGCTGTTCAGATAAACTATGCCGAGAATGGAACAAAGCTCTTTGGCCGTAATCCTGACATTTATTATCAGTATTTTCTGGAATATTCCACCGACAATAAAACATGGAAAAGGCTGGCCGATAAAACCCAAAACAAAACCGATGTGCCGCACGATTACATCGAACTGACAATCCCTGTCAAAGCCCGGTACATTAAACTTACCAATTATCATATGCCTGATGGCACATTTGCTTTGGCAGGTTTACGCGTTTTCGGCAATGGGGGAGGACGTGACCCGGCAAAAGTTGAAAACTTTGGTGTATTGCGCCCGGAGACCGACCGATGTGAGGTAAAACTGAAATGGACCCACAAACCGGATGCAGTTGGGTACAATATCAGGTTCGGAACTCAAAAAGACAAACTTTACCATAATTATCAGGTACTTGGAGCCGATACAGTAACCATAAGAAGTTTAAACAGCTCCGCTAAATATTATTTTACTATCGATGCTTTCAACGAGAATGGCATTACAAAGGGTAAAGATATAAGTGAAGTTAACTAAAATTCAATGATATAAAGATGAAAAAAGGGCTACTAATTTGTGCAGGCTTCTTACTAACTATATGCCTATGGGGCCAATTACCTTATCAAAACCCCAATTTAAACGCTGAAGAACGGGCAAAAGACTTGCTCTCCCGTTTGACATTGGAAGAGAAAGCCACCCTGATGTGCGATATTTCTGAAGCCATTCCACGTTTAGGGATCAAAAAGTTCAATTGGTGGAGTGAGGCCCTGCATGGTCTTGCCAATAACGACAAAGTTACTGTTTTCCCCGAGCCCATAGGCATGGCTGCCTCGTTCGACGACGAATTGGTCTATCGCGTTTTCAATGCCACTTCGGACGAAACTCGTGCCAAATATAACGAAGCAACACAGAAAGGATTTGAAAACAGAAGGTTTCTGAGTCTGTCCGTTTGGACTCCTAACATTAATATTTTCCGTGACCCACGCTGGGGACGTGGTCAGGAAACCTATGGCGAAGACCCTTATCTTACATCGCGCATGGGCATTTCGGTAGTGAAAGGGCTGCAAGGCCCTGTCGACAGTAAATACAAGAAACTTCTGGCCTGTGCAAAGCATTATGCCGTGCATTCCGGGCCAGAATGGAGCCGACATACGCTCAATCTTAACAATATAGATCCGCGTGATTTGTGGGAAACCTATCTTCCCGCCTTCAAATCTTTGGTTCAGGATGCGGGTGTCCGTGAAGTAATGTGCGCTTACCAGCGATTGGACAATGAGCCATGCTGCGGTAATACCCGTCTGTTGCAAAATATTCTTCGCGACGATTGGAACTTCAAATATATGGTGGTTTCCGATTGTGGCGCTATTTCCGATTTCTGGCAGAACCATAAAGTGTCGCCCGATGCTGTTCATGCTGCCTCCAAAGGTGTTTTAGCCGGAACTGATGTAGAATGCGGATTTGGTTATGCTTTCAGCAAATTGCCCGAAGCCGTTTCAAAAGGTTTGATAACCGAGGAAGAAATCAATAAACATGTGATGCGGTTATTGATTGGGCGTTTCGATCTGGGCGAAATGGACAACGATGCATTGGTACCTTGGTCTAAAATTCCGTTGTCGGTAGTTGATTGCGATGAACACAAGAAACTGGCCCTCGAAATATCCCGTAAATCAATGACGCTGCTCCAAAATAAAAACGACGTTTTACCCTTATCCAAAGCTGTCAAAAAGATTGCCGTAATTGGCCCCAATGCTAATGATCAACCGCTTTTGTGGGGAAATTACAATGGGACCCCCTTTAAAACCATTACTATGCTGGAAGGTATAAAAACCAAGCTTCCTGCCAACACAATAATATACGACAAGGGCAGTGACTTAGTGGATTACATGCTTACCGAAACCGCATTTGGCGAATGTTCTATCGATGGTAAAGTAGGTATGAAGGCCACTTACTGGAACAATCGCGATTTTAATGGACAAACTGTAGCTACGAGGCAGATAGTCAGTCCATTTGAATTAACCACTTTGGGGCAGCACGAATTTGCCCCCGGGGTTCATCTGGAGAATTTTTCAGCTAAATACGAAACAGTTTATAAACCTTCATTTTCGGGCGAAATTGTTTTTAAAATGGAAGCCTGCGGAGAACTCAAGCTTGTGGTGAATGGCGATACCATTTCCAAAATTTATATGTGGCGATCGCTTCCCAAGAGCGTTACTTTTAAGGTTGAAAAGGGTAAAAAATATAAAATCGAAGCCCGTTTCAGGCAGATAGAAAACTGGACAGCCAGCTTTAACCTCAATTTTGGCAAAGAAGCGCCGGTTAAATACGATGCACTTATCGAAAAGCTGAAAGATATTGATGTGGTCATTTTTGTTGGTGGAATTTCATCTCAATTGGAAGGTGAAGAGATGCAGGTCACATTTCCGGGCTTCAGGGGAGGCGACCGAACTGATATTGAATTACCCGCTGTTCAACGCGATTGTCTTAAAGCGCTTAAAAAGGCAGGGAAACAGGTTGTTTTCGTGAACTGTTCTGGCTCGGCTATGGGGTTAGTACCCGAGACCGAAAGTTGTGATGCCATCCTTCAGGCATGGTATGGTGGCGAATCGGGCGGCCAGGCGGTTGCCGATGTTCTCTTTGGCGATTATAATCCATCGGGCAAGTTACCCATCACTTTCTATAAGAACATCAGTCAATTAGGTGATTTTGAAGATTATTCCATGAAAGGCCGTACCTACCGCTACATGTCCGATCCTCTTTTCCCGTTTGGTTTTGGGTTGAGCTTCACCACTTTTGCTATTGGCAATGCAAAGTTTAGCACAACAACAATTAAGGCGAATGAACCGGTTGAACTTATCATACCGGTATCGAATACTGGCAAACGCGATGGTACAGAGGTTGTTCAGGTGTACGTTCGCAAAATAAACGACACCGACGGACCGCTTAAAACCTTAAGAGGCTTTCAACGGGTCGATGTGGCTGCCGGAAAAACCAATCAGGCTGTTATCAAATTACCATATAATTCATTTGAATTTTTCGACCGGGCAAGTGGTAAAATGACTGTATCCGCCGGTGAATACGAAGTCTTCTATGGAAATAGTTCCGACACAAAGGATTTGAAGATGACAAAACTAACAATTCAATAACATTCAAATTATTATATATTTATAAAAATTTAAATCATATAAAAATGAAAATAAAGCTAACCTTGTTTGTATTTGTGGGATTATTCTTTTTTAAAATGAACACTTTTTCGCAAGATCCGGATTTTTACATTTTCCTGTGTTTTGGACAGTCCAACATGGAAGGGAATGCAAAATTTGAACCTCAGGATACAACTGTAGATAAAAGGTTTCAGGTTTTGGAGGCAGTTGATTGCCCTAATCTGGGCAGGATAAAAGGCAAATGGTATCCGGCTGTACCTCCATTGTGCAGGTGCAGAACAGGCCTAACCCCTGCCGACTACTTTGGCAGGACAATGGTGGCAAATCTTCCTGCAAATATCAGCATAGGTGTTATTAACGTTTCCATTGGTGGTTGCAAAATAGAATTGTTCGATAAGGATAATTATCAGTCGTATGCGGCAACAGCTCCATCGTGGATGATAAATATGATAAAGGCATACGACGGAAATCCTTATGGACGTCTTGTCGAGATGGCAAACCTGGCTCAAAAGGATGGAATTATCAAGGGCATTTTGTTACATCAGGGCGAATCAAATACAAACGATACCCTTTGGACTAAGAAAGTAAAAGTTGTATACGATAATCTAATGAAAGACCTGAACCTTAACCCTAAGAATGTACCATTACTGGCAGGTGAAGTTGTGAATGCTGACCAGAAGGGTGCTTGTGCTAGCATGAATTCAATTATTGCAACATTGCCGCAAATCATCCCAAATTCGTATGTAATTCCATCAAATAGTTGTATAGGCATATCAGACCATTTGCACTTCAGTGCGGAAGGTTACAGAAAACTGGGAAAACGATATGCAGCAAAAATGCTTTCCATTTTGGGTTATCAAAATCAAAATATATCGGAACAATAATTTTTTAGATACTTTTATGGCTAACATTTAGCCTTTTATGAGGAAAGTTAATAACGGATAGTCAATCGCCTTATTAAACTGGTTGCATAAAAATTATCTATTTCATATTTTAAAGATATGGGAATAACCCGGTCCGACAAGGAAATATGGGAAAAGATCAAGAATAATGATAAGAAGTCGTTTGAGATATTGTTTAATCGTTATCACGATTCTTTATGTCTTTATGCATATGGGTTAGTTAGAAATGATGAGGCGGCCGAAGAGATAGTGAATGACGTCTTTTTTAAAATTTGGTCTAAACGGGACCAAATTCAAATTAATTATGGCGTAAAGCAATATCTTTTTCGGAGTGTGTTTAATGCCAGCACTGATTTTATCAGGCAAAACCTTTTTTTATCCCGTTATTCGTTTGTTGAGGTTGATATCGAAAGAAAAGAATGCTTGGCATCCCGAAGTTGTGGATCGAGTCGTTCAACAAGCAATCACACAGGTCTTATCACCAATTTACGAAAAGCAGTTTTCAAGTAACAGTTATGGGTTCAGACCCAAACTCAATGCACACTAGGCATTGAACCAATGGGCGCGGCCAGTGACCAATACCCTTACTCACAAACAGTATTTGAAAACTCGCCAATGAATCGTGTGTTTGAACAAGGAGCCCCGGGTGCTGTATGGCAACCCTCGAGTAAAACAATAAACAATGTTCTAACCCACAGACAAAATCTTCCCACTCCCGGAATATTTCTTTGCTTGCACGATGCCACTGGTGTCCGGAGTGCCGAATTCAATACCTGCTGCCAAAACTAAGGCCTCATTTTCGCTTAATGCAGAAATTTTGTCAACTGCTATTGCTAACGGTTGAGAAGCACAGGTCCCGTTAGTTGAATGCCACCCGCTCTGAATACAGTTTTTCGGACTATTCCCTGTGCTCAGTTTCCGGTATGTTTTGTATTTCTCGTTATACTCCAGATCAGAAACCACACACAACGATACTACAAACCTGAAAAACGGGTACTTATAATCGTTAATCAAATGCAGTTTCGGATCTACAGCAGGCAGATTAACCAGGGCTCTGCATTCATTGCGATTGAGCGTAAATGTAATGGGTGTCCGGACAATGGTATCCAAGGGCTTGTTCCTGTTTAAATAAAAGCCATTGAGTGTTTCTCCAAATTTTGAGAAATAAACTGCCCGTTGTCCCAGTGGATGTTCTGTGTCTCTTTTCAGAATATTTCTTATCCAGGCATTAAGATAACCTGAATAATTGTGGTTTGTAAGTCCATCCAAAGGGCCAAGGGCAATGCGAATTTGCTTGCCCGCCATGGAACAACCTCCGAATTCCTTATTGTTCTTGCGTACCCCTTCAAAAGCGGGATCTTTTTGAATTTGTTTCTTACTGGGTCCACCCTTCATACGGACAATTATCCGGTTCGTTCCCTTCTCTCTGTAGAATGATAAATCCCCAACAGAACCTGTAAACTGAATATCACCTTGAAGTATTGCCATATTGTATATTTTAAAGATTAAGTACAAATATAATTCAGTATTTAAAATTCTGAAATATTTCTTTAATAATTCTGTAATATCTCTTGGATATCTCGTAAATTGACCATATGTCAACATATTTGGCATAGTTGAAAGATCCGTTAGAAACTCTTCTAAAGTATATCAGTAATGGATATGTTTGTAACCAATAAAGCATTAAAAAAACGGACCACGCTCAGATATGACATGGTCCGTTTACCTAACTTGTTTTTCGAATGCACTAATTATTAAAATACTACATGATTAAGTTAGCATACGATAAAAGTTTTAATATGATACATAAGTAGTTGTACTTTGTGCATCTATATTAACACCCCAACTGTTATTAGTAACAGCAAAACTGGTTTGTGCAATATTTTTACTGGAAGAAGTGGTATACCTGTTTAAACCTGTAATTGACGCCCCGGTAAGTGTAAACTGTTGATTAACCACGGAAGTATTTTGGTTAACTGCCACTACGATGATTTGTCCACCATTCTTAAATGCATAAACATACAAGCCCGATTGTGGATTAGATGTAATGCTTATCCGCTGATAGCCGGGACGAACAAATTTGGACCACTGGCCAAACATATAACCTTTTTTATTGGGAGTGCCATTGCTTACAAGCAGACAGTTACCAGTACCTTTTAGTACATACCAATAAACATAGGCATTCATATAATTGGCAAAGCAATCACCAATCTCCTTTGACAAAGAAAGGAATGTACTTATATCGCCATTATCATAATAATGCTCGGTCATCCATACTTTTTTCCCTTTATTGCGGGCATTGGTGTGATCGCGAAGCCCACCTCCATAAATATGACCACCCAGGTATGAAATATGACTGGCAGCTGTGGCATCATTTAGTGTTGGATCTGAATAAGCATCATCAAAATTGAATGCTTCGGGCATCATTACTGGAGCACCGATATTTTGAGCATTGTTTTTGCAAAAATTAAGAAGTTGAGTTGAATTCCAACTGCATGATTCATAAGTAACAGTGATATTTGGTTCATTCTGAATTGAAACTACATCCGCTCCAAATGAATTTTTGGCATTACTTAACCATGTTGCATAAGCAGCATAGGAAGCAGTGTTTAATGATCCTCCAACTGTACTGTTATTAGACTTCATAGAAGCAGGAGGAGACCATACCGACATTAATACTTTGGCTCCACGTGCATGTGCCTTTTGTGCGTTTGTGATATCCGAAGCATTATTTCCATTAGGATCGGCCCGAACCCTGCAAATAGTCATCCCTAACTGATTGCTATTCCCATTGCTAAAGCAAGCATTGGCATCTGCATCTGAAAATGTACCACTCCATACTGAGGCCCCGCCTATACCGTCTACCACCTGATAAACAGTACCCGCATTTATAGCGGCCGTGGCTTTCAAATTGTTTGTATTATTATCTTTGGCATTTTGTTCACCTTCTTTCGAACAACCAGCAAATAATAATAGCGATACTGTCGCAAAATTTAATAATGTTGTTTTCATAATTAGTTAGTTAAATTAAAATAGTTAAAAAATATGTAGTTAATAATTAATGCTTTTAATTTTATGTTGTTGACTTAAATTATCTTGCACGGCTACACCTAACTCTAAATTCCTCAGTAAAATAAGCAAAACTTCCGGAATGCTGATTGTAAAACTATTAATTGTGAAACTGATAATTCTCCTTTCGTATTAGGAATTTTATTATAAAACTAGTCTATATAGCAAGGTTTTTATTTATTAGAGCATAACAATTTATGGTCCGTGGGTAACAAAAAACGTTTTTAGTTACATTTTTGATGGTGATGTTAGTCTCTTTTTGTGAACTTTAGACGTATATATTTAACCTTCATAGATTTATATAACGATACAACCTCTTGGCCCATTAATAAGGACTGGTTGAATAAAAATAAGCTATAGGATATAATTTGGTTTTTATTTTTTTCACTTTAATCTATATTATATTGCTTTTTTTAATATTACTTTAAATCTGATTTTGATTTTATTTTTTTATACTTCTACTGCCTGAATTCTTAGATCAGAATACGCTATGAAAAGGTGTTTTGTTTTATTGTACCTATTTTCTTTTATTATTTTAAGTCCGGTCGCTGGCAATAAAATTGTAATTCAAAATATGAATGATAAATATGGATTGCCTAAAAATAGAGTCAATTGCATGTTTCAGGATTCAAAGGGCTTTTTGTGGTTTGGAATGACCAATTAGCCAATCCTGTTGCTGTCCGGTATGCCTGGGCTGATAATCCTGAAGGAGCGAATTTATACAATAAGGAAGGTTTACCAGCTTCACCATTTAGGGCCGGTGAATAAAAAGATTAAC
>CAYZNC010000011.1:0-40209 GCA_964478555.1 uncultured Bacteroidales bacterium
TTTAGCTTCTGTTGGTGTTCCCAAAAGTATTGCAATCCATCTTGTTTTCTCATTATTTTCAAAGATAATTTTCAAGGTCATGGTGATGGGGACGGATAAAAACATTCCCACGTAACCAAAAATAAACCCCCAGAAAATAAGAGAAAGGAACACAACCAATGTGGACAGACCTAATCCTTTGCCCATAATCCTAGGCTCAACAACATTTCCAATGACATTGTTGACAAGCATAAAGGAGCCCAATGTCCAAAATGCTCCACCCAACCCAAGTTGTACCAAGGCGAAGAGAACTGCGGGAAATGCCGCCAGGATAGAACCGATATTTGGGATATAATTCATGAGGCCTGCAATGAGTGCCCACATTAGCGGATAGTCAACGCCAATAATCAATAATGCTATATAAACCAAAACGCTGGTAAGCAGACATATCATGGTTTTCATTACAAGATAGTGACGAATATTTTCTGTAATCGTTGAAAAATATTCAATGGATTTATCCGATCCACTTAAAATGGCCTTGGCTTTAACTGCGAAACTTCCGAATTCCATGATCATAAATAAAAACGTTAAAAAAATAAGGAAGGTATTCCCTAACATATTGATTAACCCGTTTAACACGCCTGCAGTAATTTCCAGGATTTTTGCCGGTTGAATAAGGGAAGATACCTGATCTTGGGGTATCTTTAAACCTTTTGTGTTTAAATATAGAATGAATGATTTGCTGATGCTTGTGAGTTTAGATTCATATTTTGCGATATCGCTTGTAAAGGAAGACACCGCTCCTCCAATCAGGAAACCGAATCCGGAAAAAAGCAAAATCATCCCCAGTATAACCATGGCAAGCGCAAGCCCTTTAGGTACCTTCCTTTTTTCGAGCCAGGATATCGGTTGAGCGCAAATAATGCTGATAAAAATCGCCAGTAAAAAGGGAGTAATGATCGCTTTGGCATAAATCACGCCTGCAATAATAATGATCAATGCAGCTACCGTTACAACAGGTGAGCTCTCTGTGGTTCCTAGGTTCTTGTTCATTTGAGGATGGTTTGTGATGATTAATAGTTGATAAAAGTAATAAACTTCGAATTTAAAAAATATTTTGGCATTTGTGTCGTAATGAATTCTTATATCGTTAGCTGGTTTTTTTATGGATTTTTGAGCTTTAAAGCTGAATTGATTTTTAATTTGAGCCATCATAAGATCAAGGTACATCGAAATCTTAAGGGCAAGTAGTATTATTTAAAAAAAGTAAAAAACAGTGAACAATTTCATCTTTTAAATCATTATAATATAACGCGTAAGGAAAAATAAGATTGGTGTCTGATATTGGCCACGATCGTTTAATTACATAAATACAATAACTCCATTCTACAATTTATGATCTTATATATTTGAAATCAATTATTTGATGCTAACATTTTATGTATTTACATTATTAATAAAATACAATCTAATATATTTGTTATGCAAACGGAAAATGGTAATCCAGATTTGTCCGTAACTCCCGGGCAAAAACCATCACAAGTTTCTTCTTCCTTGCCTCACCATAGCAGTGAGGAATATGCAAAAACGAATCTTATCCAGATACCTTCCATCAATCTTCCCAAAGGAGGGGGAGCGCTGAAATCCATTGATGAAAAGTTTCATGTAAATGCCGCCAACGGAACATCCTCTTTTAGCATTACAATTCCTATGTCCAAATCCCGAAGTGATTTTGCTCCGTCTCTCTCGCTAAACTATAATTCCGGTAGTGGGAACAGTCCTTTCGGCTTGGGGTGGAATATCAGCCTTCCTTCCATTAGACGTCGTACGGATAAATTATTACCCAGATACCAGGATGCCAATGATAGCGATATTTTCCAACTCGCAGGTGCAGAGGACCTGGTATTAAAATTGATAGAAAATAACAATGGCCAATGGCAACAGGATACCTTCAATACTGGTAATTATCTTATCAAACGTTACAGACCCAGGATCGAAAGCGCTTTTACATTGATCGAACAGGTAACTTCTCCGGCAGGGATGTATTGGAAGACAACGGGGAAAGATAATTCTGTCTGCTTTTATGGGCTCACTTCTGCAGGAAGGGTAGCGGATCCTTTGGATACCTCTCGCATATTTGAATGGTTGCCTGAAATCTGCTACGATGACAAAGGAAATTGTTACCAATTTTTTTATGTGCCGGAGAATTTGATTAATGTTCCTAATTTGCTGCACGAAGGGAACCGGCTGAATGGGAACCAGAAAATTGTCAATACTTACCTGAAACAAATCGTTTATGGAAACAAGACGACCTATACCCCGATACCGTTGGGAAGTACGCCTGACCCTTATTTACCTGTGATCCTTGATAAAACGGAATATTTGTTTTCGCTGGTATTGGATTATGGAGACCACGACCTGAATATCCCAACACCAGTACCATCCAATACCTGGGGCTGTAGATTGGACCCTTTTACCAATAGCAAGCCTGGTTTTGACTTGAGAACCTACAGGTTATGCCGCAGGTTTTTGTTGTTCCACAACTTTCCTGAACTGGATAAGGATCCCGTACTCGTAAAATCTCTGGATCTAGTCTACCATTATTATGATTTCCAACCCGTCACCGATCCTTATTCGCTCACATTTGTTGAAGCAGACTTTATAACCTCTGTAATTGAGACGGGTTGGGTCGGAAATGCAGGAAGTGGATATCAATATTCGAGTTTTCCTCCCCTCAATTTTACCTACCAATTGCCGGTTTGGAATTCAACTGTGGAAAGCATCAGCGCTCAAAACAGGATGAATATCCCCGAAGGGCTGACTTCCGCCTATCAATTTACGGACCTCTATAACGAAGGTATTGCAGGCATCCTCAGCGAACAGTCGGAAGGATGGTATTATAACAGCAATTTAGGAGATGGTATTTTTACACCGGCAAGCCTTATTGCACCCAAGCCTTCTTTTACCGGGTTGAGGAATGGTAGCTTGCAATTGATGAGCCTTGCCGGTGATGGGCGAAAATTCATCGTCTCATCCGCTTTGCCAAACCAGGGATATTTTGAACTTACAGACGAACAAGAGTGGCTTCCTTTTATGACATTTGAACAATATCCTTCCATTGATACAAAGGATCCAAATGTTAAATTCATTGACCTGAACGGGGATGGTATGCCCGACATCGTCCTGTCGGAAGAGCAGGTATTTACATGGTATCCTGCTACCGGCATCGCCGGTTATGATTCGCCCGAGCTTGCCCCAAAATCTTTTGATGAGGAAAAAGGACCAGCAATCGTGTTTGCCGACCCGGTGCAAAGTATTTTCCTCGCCGATATGACAGGAGATGGGTTGACGGATATTGTACGCATAAGGAACGGGGAAATTTCATACTGGCCAAACCTGGGATATGGAATTTTTGGGGCCAAGGTCAATATGACGAATGCCCCGTTATTCGATACCGTCGATGGGTTCAACCCTACCTACCTCCATCTTTCGGATATCAACGGAACAGGAGCTACGGATATATTATACCTGGGTCAGGACAAGCTGCGAGCCTGGCTAAATATGAGTGGAAATGCCTGGGGCAATCCTTTCGAAGCGCCATCCTTTCCGAATACAGCATCGCCAAACCAGTTATCAGTTGCCGACCTCCTTGGAAACGGAACAGCCTGTATCATATGGTCCTCCCCTTTGGCAAACAATACGGATAATCCATTGCAATATATTGACCTAATGGGAGGTAACAAACCTTACCTGATGAACGTCTATACTAATGGAATGGGCAAACAAGTGGAAATAAATTATAAATCGTCTACCTTTTTTTACCTGCAGGATAAAATGGGCGGAACCCCCTGGATCACCAAATTGTGCTTTCCTGTTCAATGTGTAGAAAATATTGAAGTAACGGATTCGGTATCCGGAACACATTACTCAAGCAGTTACACCTATCATCATGGTTACTATGACTACCCGGAAAAAGAATACCGGGGATTCGGAAGGATAGAACAAACTGACACTGACATCTTCGATACAAATGCCGTAACCGACCAGGCACCAGTCCTAACCAAGACCTGGTTTCACACAGGCGCTTATTTAGGAATGGGTACAATACTGCACCAACTTGCAGAAGAGTATTTTCAAAACCCCTCTTTTCCAGAATACAATCTGCCTGAACCTTCCCTGCCTCTAAATATGACGGCAGAGGAAGCGCAAGAAGCTTTACGGGCATGTAAAGGGATGACGCTGCGCCAGGAAGTTTATGCCCTCGATGGAAATATCAATCCGGCACTGACGAATTATCCGTATTCAGTAGCGGAGCACAATAACAATATCACACGCTTGCAACCCCAGGGGCCTAATTTATATGCCGTTTTTCTGCCAACTGAAAGCGAAAACATCACCTATCATTACGAACGCAACCCTGCTGATCCTCGTATTGCCCATACCCTCAATACTGAATATGATCCTTATGGAAATATTGTGGATTCCTATTCGGTAGTCTATGCACGTCAGCCGGTGGATCCTTCCAAACCCGGTGGAATAACGCTACCGGGTAACCAACCTCTACCCGCTGCGGTTATTGCAGAGCAACAAAACACCTTTATCGTTCATACACATAATGCATACACTGGCCAAATCATTAGTGCCTCCACGTATCGACTTCCAGTTGGTTGTGAGACCATTACCTATCAATTAACTGGATTAACGCCGTCTACCGCTTACTTTAGTATTAACGATTTCGCGCATCCTTCAGGCATTCCAGTGCTTACAAAACTGAAGCATCAACGGACGCTTTTCCTGCAGGACGACTTGGCTACGCCTATGCAATTGTATAATATGGATACGCTGGGATTAGTCTATCAGCAATACCACCTGGCCTTTAACGCAACAATAACAGCGCTTTCCGGAAAGGCAACAACTTCTCTCCTGCAAACTGCCCAATATATTGAATCAGTCATTTATAAAGGTATCAACTATTTTCCCGCAAGCGACCCGTCCGGTGATTGGTGGGTACCATCGGGCAGGATTGTCTATCTGGATACAGGGATTGCATTGCCTTTCCTGCTTCCCTATCAATTCATGGATGCATATGGCTACGCCACCACCCTTGCATACGATAACCATTTTCTACTCTTTGCCTCAATAACAGATGCGCTTAACAATACCACCACTGCGGTTCAACAGGATTACCGGGTACTTTCTCCACAAACAATTACTGACCCCAATGGAAATGCAACCGATTTCAGATACAACAACTTGGGGCTGCTGGTCGCCATTGCACTGAGGGGCAAAGGCGAAGGAGATGTTTTCGATGTTGGATTTACAGCCGATCTAACTGACGCCCAGGTAACAGGATTTTTTAACGATCCTATTACAGATGGGCCAGCATTGCTACAAGGGGCCACTACAAGATTTATTTACGATTTTGTCTCCGGGGGGCCTTTTAGCACCGGGGCTATAACCAGACATATGCATGCTAATCAGACACCCGATCCCCGTGTGGATACAATATCTGTACCTTACCAATACAGCTTTGAATATACTGATGGTTTGGGCAGATTAGCAATGAAGAAGGTTCAGGCTGATATAACTACAGGCCCAACAACCACTGAAAGTTGTGATGGTAGCGTGGCTCCCCAACATCAGTGGATTGGTAACGGAAAAACTGTTTATAACAACAAGGGCAAACCAGTAATGCAATACGAGCCTTATTTCAGTACAACCCCGGCTTATGAAGAAGCACTTGTTAACGGCGTAAGTTCTGTAATGCATTACGACCCATTGGGTAGGGTTATCAGGACCGATTTCCCTGAGGGCAGTTTTTCCAAAACGGAATTCAATAGCTGGGTACAGATCATTTATGATCAAAACGATACCGTATTGGATAGTGCCTGGTACCAGATTAATTCAACATCTGCTGATCCGAAAGCTGTTGACGCAGCGACCAAATCCGCAGTTCATAATAACACTCCAGGCGCAGCACACCTCGACCCACTCGGCAGGAATTTTTATACCGTATCCTTTAATGTAGTTGGTGGAACCCCGGAATTTTATGCTATTCAAACTATTCTGGACTTGGAGAATAATCCTCTTTCAGTGATCGATGCGATGGGAAATACGGTTATGCAATGGGATTATGATCTGCTTAACCGTCATATCCTCCAGAAGAGTATGGACTCGGGCGACCGGTGGATGCTTCATGACTGCATGGATAAAGCATTTTTCAAATGGGATATCAACGGCACCAATAGCTTTGTGTATCAGTATGGTTACGATAACTTGCACCGTCCCCTTAACAATTACGTTCAGGTAAATAACAGCCAGTATCTATTTTCCTATAATGTATACGGAGAAGGTATTACATTAAATGGCCGTGCTGATACGGTTAATAACCTTAGAGGAAAACTCTACCGCCAGTTTGATGATGCGGGTCTCATAACACATTATCTGTATGATTTTAAGGGTAACCTCGTTCAAAGCAGTCGAATATTTGCCAATGGTTATAAAGCCGTTAACCCCATTTTGCCTGTGGTTGACTGGAGTGGAACACCAGCGGATCTGAACCTGCTGGAAAGCCGGGAATATGTGACCCTGGCCCAGTACGATGCAATTAACCGCCCTATTCTGCAAGTTCGACCCTTCATCCCTCTTTCTGCCGGGATCATCCTTTTACCTCCTTATAACCAGGCAACTGTTAACGGCTCCGATGTAGTCATTCCTGGTTATGGCGAATCAGGCGGCCTTAGCACGATGAATGTTTACCAGGGAGGCAAAACAATCCCCACTCTATATACAACCAAAATATGCCGTAATGAAAAAGGGCAACGCCAGTGCATCCAGTATGGTAACAATACGGTTACTAGATATTATTACGATAAAGATACTTTTCGGCTCACACGGTTAATCACGTCTGCCAACAAAGGAGTTACGATATTGCAGGACTTGAATTATTATTATGATCCTGTGGGCAATATAACCTACCAGTTGGATAAAGCCCAACCGCCTGTATTTTATAATAATCAGCAGGTATTATCAGATGGGAATTATAGCTATGACCCAGTTTACAGACTGATCAGTGCAACTGGGAGGGAGCAAATAGCGCAGAATGTTGTAGATGAAAGTTCCGCTAACACTAATTACCGTAATTACCCTTTTGATGCTGGCACGATTCCCGCACCGACCGACAGTATGGCAATGCGATCGTATACCGAAGCGTATAGCTATGACCAAGTTGGGAATATGATCAAATTTCAACATATTGCTACTGGCGGAAGTTACACACGCTTGTTTGCCTATAATAACAATGATCCTGACAGGGCAGCATTCGGAGTACCTCCGGCTGCCATAAAAAATAATCAATTGCTGGCTACAACGTTAGGCGGAAAACTGCCTGAAAAATACAGCTATGATGAACATGGGAACATGCTCAATCTGCTGCAGTTACCGGCGATGGCCTGGAATTTCAAGGATAAATTTGTTTCAGTCACCCAGCAGGTGGTGAGCGGCGAAGCTACTGGCCAAACAACTTATTATAATTACGACGGCTCGGGAATAAGGATCAGAAAAGTTACAGAAGGGACAGCGACAGCCGGGCAAACGCCAAAAAAAATAATAGAACGGTTGTACATTGCTGGATTTGAGATTTACAGGACTTTTGACGCATCAGGCAATGTTTTGATGGAGCGGGAAAGTATGCACATAATGGACGACAAAACCAGGATTGCCCAAACGGATAGAAAAACTGTTGATACTAATGGTTCCGACAACTCTCAATTGAACACATATTATCCCCGTTATCAGTATGGAAACCACTTAGGGAGCACAATTTATGAGCTTGACGGCAGTGCAAACATCATCAGTTATGAAGAATACCACCCCTTCGGCACTACTTCCTACCAGGCGGCAGATGCTGCCACAGATGTGCCGGCAAAACGATATCGATACACCGGCAAGGAACGCGACGAAGAATCTGGATTATATTACCACGGGGCAAGATATTATGTCCCATGGTTGGCCAGGTGGACAAGTAGCGACCCAGCGGGGATGACTGGCACCACTAATATTTACAACTACTGCTCTTGCAATCCTGTCATGCTGCAGGATATCAATGGGATGGACGACTCTCCTCCTTGTCACACTTCATGTCATTCTTCGCAAGAAAAATCAGCATTCGGTACTGGCCGCTTGTCATTTCCCCCATTGACTCAAGAAGAGCTGGTAAAAATGAGTGAATTAGTCAAAGATGCAGAAGAGAAAAAGGAAGCCGAATTAACCGAAACCCTTACTATAATTGCGGAAGAGGATAAAAAATCTGGGACAGGCACCGTTTGCCAAACCTTGTGCCATGGGCTGAGGGGATTAAAAAACGTTCATGGCGACCCCAAGCAAATGAACGAAGACGCAATGTTATTTGCAAAAGTGGCCATGGCTCCTTTGGCTATCTTGGGCGCTCCCGAAGTTATAGCTGCACGGGGCTTGGTTGGAGGCATTGTCACACTAGCTGGCCCTCCCATACTAGGCTCCATAGCCGAACACGGGGCGAGGTCAATGGGTGTTGATAAAGATTCCGCCGCTTGGATAGGTTTCGGTACCACTATCGCATCTGGCTGGGGAATTAGCAAAGCATTAAACTTAAAGCTTGGAACTCCAGGGGAACCGCCGCTATCACCACCACCAACAGAGCCTCTGTGGAGGCCGCAGCCCGGAAAAGAAGTTTTTGTGGGTGAATGGCTGAATCAAAACTTGCAACGCCAGCTGGACAAAACTGTTGATCAATTTGTAGCAGACCCAACAGGCATGGCCAAGCTAGTGCCACCAAGTATCCCATATAAAGCTGTTCCGCAATACGGAGGTTTTGTAATTGAATATGGTGCAAAAGACAACATTTCGAAAACGCCAATATTACAAAACATCGTTGAAGGCGTTCCCCAAAGTGCCCAAATGGTACCGGGAGGAGCCGGCGATCTGAGACTTACCGCACCGTTCCAAAAATGGGGACTGCAGGAATGGGATATCACTACACCAGCAAGTGCACTCAAAAAAGCGGCCGCCGGAAAACCATATACGTTTTTAACCTATTCGGTTAATTGGGGGCAATTACAATTTTAAATTTCAAAAAACATTATACTATTTGTAAACTTTATAAAAACAAACCCATGAAAAGGCTCAATAAACCAATCCCATCCAATAGCAGGGGAAAACAAGTGGCTGATTTGCACGAAATCATGCTGGCATACGGATTTAAAGTAGCTGAAAAAGAGATAAGCGGGCAATTTTATGGAAAATCTACCAAAAATGTGATCAAACATTTTCAGGAACAATTTTCCGGCGAATTGGAAATTACAGGAGAGGTTGACGAAAGCACTTTAAAAAAAATAAACGCTTTAATCAGCAAAGAAAAAGACAAGGATGAGGACAATGAAAAAGATAAAGATGATAATGGCCGAAAATCCGGTGCAAAAAATGAAATGCACAAAGTATTCGGGACTGTTTACGACGAATGGATAGAACCCATGCCGAATTTACCAGTGACGATATTTGATAAGGATATCCGCAGTGAATACCCGCTGGGAGAAGGTAAAACAGATAAAAAAGGCAATTATGCCATTACCTATTCCAAAAATAAATTGGCCCGATCAGATAAAGGTGGGGCTAATATTCTCGTCAGAATATATGGCGTGGACTGCGATCCGTTATATACTAGCCAGGTTTACTATGATGCTGCAGCACAACTAAAGGTGGACATTGACCTGGGGCCACGTCCTTACCTGGGCCCATCGGAATTTATAAAGGTTTTGGAGCAGGTTAAACAATTCACCGGCAAATTTTCCATTGATGAGCTTACTGAGAATAGTGAGGTACATGACCTGAGCTTTCTGATCAGGAGAACTGGTATAGCTGTAAATAAACTGCTGCAACTTGTGGCATCTTTCAAGTTTGAAAAAGGGACAGGTTTGCAAGCAGAGGTATACTATGGCATACTTGCACAGGTGGGAATCAGTTCCGTTGGTGCAGACAGCAACACACTTCCGGGAAATGTAGCGGCCACCATTGAGCAAGCCTATATCAATCTTTGGAACCTTTCCATCAGCAAGATGATAGCCATGCTGCAACAGGCTGCTCTTAAAAACACAGTCACTTATAAACTTTGGGCCAAAAAAGATTTTATACAGACTAAACTGCAGAAGTTAAAGAATGCGCCTCCCCAGATGCTGGGAGGAACAGTAACACTACCAGTCGTCTACAATAAATTAACGATGGCAGGATTAAACACTGCCCAAACACAGGTGTTCCTGGAAAATTACCAACCTCAAAACATAAGTCCTTCCTTCTGGATCGCATTTTCCAAAAATCAGGAATTTAGCAACCAAGCTGGCCAGGCTGTCTTGGATAAACTACAGACAGTATTCCAGCTATCAGCTTGGACATCAGACAATACCGATCTGGTTTCTTTCATCATGAACCAGGAAAAGATCAATTCTTTGAATGACTTTAGCTCATTGGTTTCAAGAGATGTCAGTGATTGGGTTAGTTTTATCCAACAATCGGGAACCATTCAGGCAGGGACTACTGATGCAGTAAAACGCATGGCTGCCAATATTGCGTCTGGTATTGAAAAGATTTACCCCACACAGGTTTTTGCTGCAAGATTTCAGAAAAATACTAGCCTCACCTTGTCAAACCGTGATTATATTACAGGGGTAATAACCAGCAGTGATTTTGACATTTTAAAAAGTAGTATTGGCTCCTTTCTGGATACCTATATTCAAAAAAATCCGCTACCTCCGAATGCAGACCAAAAAACCATTACCTATCAAATGATGGGCATGCAAAGGGTATATAAAGCCGCCCAAAGCGCTGACGCATCGCTGTCCCTTTTATCCAACAATATTCATTCCGCCAGACAGATTTATGCCATGGGCAAGTCCAATTTTGTGAACCAATATTCAACTTCGCTTGGCAATGCGGATACCGCGTCGACTATCTTTGACCAGGCTGCTCAAATACATGCAGGCGCTGCGTTCCTGACGGGTCATCTGATTTCAAGGGTCAATAACCCATCTACCAATATGATGACCGATTACAACACACAGCTACAAAACTCCAGGTTTATCAATGAATATCCTGATTTGGCCAATCTGTTCGGAATGGCGGCATCTTATTGTACTTGCGCGGACTGTCAGTCATTTCTTGGAATACCCGCCTATCTGACAGATTTGCTGGATTATCTGTACCAAAGAAAAACTGCAAGCGGCAGCAACGCAAGGGCTTTATTGCAAGCCAACAATTATACATTAGGCACCCTCAAATGGCGTCGCCGACCCGATATTGGAGATATTGACCTCAACTGTACCAATACCAACACAGAACTACCGTATATCGATATTGTGAACGAACTACTTGAAGATTACATCATTCCGCCCATCAGCGCCATTCTTCTGAAGCTCCAGGGTAAGAATATCGATACTATCTACATAGAATTTCTATTATGGATAATCATTGTTATGGCTCCCGGAACTATTAATCCGATATTATATGGTTTATTGATGAAAATAGGAAGTGACCCAAAGACCCCTATTTGCAATATTTCTTTACTGACCAATCAGGCCGTTGTTTCAGAAATCTTCTTTTCAGATGGAGAAAATTATCCTGCATGGATGATGGGCGGTTCAGCATGGATTGCCCAATGGATTGTCAGGGACCAATTTATTACATTAAAAATATCACTGCTCATTAATCCCAGGTCAATGTATGAACTGAAGACCATTTTTGGCAATGATTTGATCAATGCCAAAGCAGAAAACCTTATCACAAAACCAGACAGTGAGGCTTTCAGAAAGTTATCTGCTGTCATTACACAAGATGTTTACGCCGGCTATATCAATGAGGGTAATGGTGGTAACCCAAATCCCAACCCTGGCGGAAATGGAAATGGGGGTGACTTAACACAGTATTTTGCACTGATTGTCCAGGAAATTCACGAAACTCACCTTTCATCTGATGATATCAGCGCTAATCCTGAATACACTAATACAAACGTATACAATTCGATCGCTGATCCTTTTGATCAACTTGGCAATAACAAATGGAAACTCTTCCCCACATTAATCCCATTATCTCTACCATTTGACCTTTATTTTACAGAAGCCAATACTTTTTTGGAGAAAATGGGAAAGCAGCGTTATGACCTAATGACCACCTTCCGTAAGCTGGGATCAGCGTCGATACCTGGAATTGTGATTGCCTATATGGGCCTTTCTACAGGCGATGCAGATATTATATTAATACCAAGAGTAAAGACAGGATCTGGACCAGATCCTCAACTGCGGTTTTGGGGTTCGCTTGACAAAAAACAACCCGAAGTGGACCTCTTTTTGCAGGCCACCGGATTGAATTTTGCACAACTGCAAACCCTCCTGACCCTATCCTTTATAAATCCCAAGGGAGATAGCTATATAGCCGGTAAGGCACCAAAAGTCGACGGCCCGCAACCGACTGTCGATGATATCTGCAATACTGCATTAATGGTAATCACGAACATGACTTCGGAAAAATTCGATCATGTCAATCGTTTTTTAAGGTTATGGAATAAACTGAATCTCTTCTCCACACTATCCATGAAGGAACTGGATAATTGTATTATGAGCCAGGCTTTAGGAAAAGGAAGCCTTAACCTTCCCTTTGCCGAGTATATGTTCTATTTTTTGCAATTAATGAAACAAATGAACCTCTCTGCAACACAAATTTTGACCTTCTATCAGAATATTGATACCAGCCTTGATAATAACCTTTACCAGCAATTGTTTCAAAACAGGCAAATCAGCAATCCTCTGGTAGCTGCCTTTAACTTGCCCCTTGGCGGTACAGCAGGAATTATGGACACGCAGACCAACCCGGGTGCTGTTCCCGTCATTCTTACCGCCTGCAGTATAACCCAGGAGGACCTGACAACCATCATGGGCATGAATAATGGGGAATATTCCTTACTAACGCTCGAAAATCTTACCTTCATTTATGCGTGCGGGCTATTGTCCAATGCACTTTCCATTAGCGTCTCCGACTTGTTTAAATTTACCAGCCTCCTGGACTTCAATCCTCTTCACCAGATCCTACCACTTCCAGCTAAGGCAGCAGATCCGGTTAATACCTTCACCTTTATTGCAAAGTATAACGAAATATCGCAGGCTGGTTTTGTGGTAGATGACATGAATTATATCCTTACTAATCAATCTTCTGCCTCTCCTTCCCTGATTCCTAATGCCACTACTGTGGTGAACGGCCTTGAAAGTATACGTACTGCCCTTCAATCTGCTGTAACAACTACTACTGTAGTTCCAGATCCGAAAGGCACTCTATTGACAAAATGGCTAGCCGACCCCGACTTGAATTGGGATAAAAATATAGCAGCCAAGGTATTGTCCATTCTTGCCAATACCGATGACAGCACTTATACAGATCAGGTGCAAAGCAACCTACACCTTCTGCAATTGTTGCGGACACATTATGGCACGTCTTCCGTGACGACCTACCTCAACTCATTACCTCCTATCTCCTTCCCTGATAGCACCATTGCCAATATTCAATACGATAACAGTAATTACTACCTGTTCTTTAAGGGTACCATGAGCCAAGCCGACAATAATTACCTGAACCAGTTACCTTTAATTGATGCAGCTGGTCAAGCTGCTATCCAAAATCTGTACTTGCAATCACAGTTGTGTCCTATTGCTGCAGTACCTGTGACAGGTGCAGCTATACCTACCTGGATAACAAGTAATCAGACAGCAATCAGCCAGAATGTTCCAGGATTCACTTGCAACAAGGGAGTGTTAGGTTTTAAAGGAGCTATGACTGCACCCGTGTACAGTTCATTAATAGCTCAAAGCACCGATCCAACTTATAGCTGTGCCCTTACCCAGTTATTGATTGCCACTCAACAGACCTCTTCTGTTGCTGTTACATTTGTACAGCTCAGCACCTTACCATCCATTGCTCTGCCTGACACTGCAGCAGCCAGTCTGACTTATTCAAGTTCTGATCAGACACTCTCATTCACTGGGGTTATGAGTGCTGCTGATTGTTATGCCTTACTTGGCTTGTCCAAGGATACCAGTTTTCAGGCTGCCATTTGTCAATTGTTCATCACAGCCTTACCAGGTCAAACTGTATCTACTCCTCTGCTCAGCCTGCCGGCAGGATGGAGTATGCTGCCTGATATAAGCAGTATTTCAGGCTTATCCGCCAGTGCAGATGTAATAAGTTTCACAGGACAGATGAGTAGTGGTGTGCAGAATGCACTGAGCGCACTTAGCAACCTTAATAATTGGGGATCTGACATTACAGCGCTCTTTAATCTTTCGCAATCAACTGTAATTACCACGGTGCCCATTGTCGCACTTCCTGCAGGGATTACAGATATTTTATTCAATCCGTATGGCGTTACCAATACGACACCCGGCGGACAAATAACGCCTATTTTGTTAAGCTATACAGGGGTGATGAGTAATTATATATTAGAAGGACTTCTGGGTTTAAGTAGCGACAGTAGTTGGGAAACTACCATCACTTCACTGTATCAAAATTCACAGGCTGCCTCAACGACCTCGGTAACACTTCCTCAGCCAGGTGATCTAAATCCATCGCTATTGGCTGCCTATAAGGTCAATTACAGCGCTAGCGGTCCCAATATGACTTTGTCATTCACGGGTCAAATGCAGCCACAAGTTCAATCCGATCTGATATTACTCAGCGCTGATGCCACTTATGCATCCGCTATTAATTCGATCTTCAATCAAACCTCTGCCATATTTGGTATTTCCTTGCCACCGATCAATATACCCTTGACGAATACAGGACTTGGTAGCACTGCATATACGAATGGTGCAATTGTATTTCAGGGCACGCCGAATGCCGCTTGTAATGATTCCTTCAATCTTCAACAGCTAAACCAGGACCCGCTCTATACTAATGCAATAAATTTTATATACTCTCAGCCGCCACTACCTTCCGGAACTGTTGCCGTTGCACTAACTTCCGTGCCAACAATATCATTTCCAGCAAGCAATAACATCTCTTGGGAAAGCGGTCAATTATACTATACTGGTCAAATGCCAGAAACCGATCTGAATACTTTTCTAGGGTTAAGTTCAGTTTCATCTTATCAGGCCGCCATTAACCAATTGTTTAACCAATCACAAATAACCTCTATTACAGAAGTTCCTGCACTTATGGGGGGTGGTTTCCCAGATGGTGTAGCATTAAGTGACCTGAAAACAAATGGAGTCACTGTACAATTTTACGACAAGACTTATGTGCTAAGTTTTACCGGCCAGATGACTTCCGCACAGCAGAATGCCCTTCTTGCGTTAGTACCACCTGCTACCAATGACAATTATACAAAAGCTATCCAGACATTATATACCGATTCGCAAACCCTGGTGATTAATACAACACCGCTGTCATCGCTTCCTCCCATTACGATTCCGCCACCGGTATCAGCCGTCGGATGGGCATACGACCCGACAAACAATATTCTCCACTACAGTGGCACCTTGCCAATACCGTCGGGTGATATTACGCTCATCAATAGCGTTCAAACCACTAACCCGGATTTCGGGAATGCAATACACCTTCTATCGTTGCTTACCGCTAACCCTGGAAATATTATGGTATATGCGCCGCCTCCGATAATTCCATTCGCCTCTTCTGGTATTGTCCTTACCACTGGTGATAACATTAGCTATGTGGGAGGCAACCTTGCTTTTACCGGACCTATGTCATTTGCCGATTATATAGGTCTCTTATCCCTTAGTGCCGATCCTGTGTATCAGGGAACAGTAAGCAATGTCTATATTGCCACACAGTCGAGTGCCAGCAATGTCACAGTCAACTCGACAAATTATTTCAACCTTCCAAAGATTTCCTTTCCGGGGATATATGCCAACCAACTTTCGTATAATTCAGCTAGCAGCACATTAACGCTTCGTGGATATATCACAAAGGCAGACGTGACAGTACTAAATTCAATGGGAAATGGCTTTGAGTATGAGCAAGCGCTAAACGCAGTATACAATTCCGTAACTATTGCAGATACAGGTATTGGCAATGCGTTTCTGCAACTTTACGAAAGCCTTCTATCTGGAACTGTCACTGCCTTACCCATACCTGATCGATATGCATATTTTTTGAATGCCATCAGCGCAGAATATCAGAAACTCAAAGAAACAGATGCTCTGACTGCACAAATGGCCTCGAATTTTGGAGTAACAAATGCTGTCGGAGCTGTTTTGGCGGGTTTAGTTTATAATGATTTTACTGTACCCGCTTTTATCGGAAATACCAAAGCCATCAATCCTGACCCTGATCAGTTTTCTCTTGCCCAATGGTTTATGAAATTGACAAGAATGGCTTTCCTGATCAACCACTTTAATTTATCTGCAAGCGATATAGCCTGGCTATTACAAAACGGAACGTCCATCAACGTCCTTGACATAACTGCCTGGCCTACACTTGCAGCACCGCTATCCTTCCAGGCATGGGAAGTGTTGAATAACCTTAGCATTTTCCAACATCAGTATAAACCTTTAAGTATAGCAGATGTAACCAATCCCGGACAGGATATACAACTTTCGGTATATACCATTATCTCGTCTGCAATGACCATTGAGAAGGATATTACCAATTTGCCAAAGATAGTCTGTAACCCGGGAGCTTTACTGAACGAACTCACCCTCCTCACGGGTTGGAATACAGTTGAGTTGCTTTATTTATTGAATATCGGACAGTCCCATCTTCCGAACTTAATCCTCAATCCGCTAAAATTGCCAGATTCTGGTATTCCTCCAGTGGGCTCCATACCCAGTTTAAGCGATATTTCAATCCTGCTGCGCCTGTCTGGTTGTTTTATTGCCGCAGGTCAGCTAAAGGTAGTACCCTCCAGGTGTGTTAGCTGGGTAACGAATCCCCTTACCGATACAATTGCCATTGACATCAAGCAGGCACTCAAATCAATATATCCAGACAACAGTAGCTGGATGAGCGCGATACAACCACTAATGAATACCCTGAGACAGGAAAGGCGGGATGCACTCCTGGAATACCTGGAGTCGAATACCGTTCAAAATCCCTTTGGCAATTTTGACATTTTCCCTGATGAATTCACAGTTTATGGAAATTTCCTGATTGATGTGAAAATGGGCGCGTGTCAGCCCACTACAAGAACGATACAAGCGTACTGCTCCATACAGCTTTTTGTGCAGCGTTGCCTGCTCAATCTGGAAAACCCCAATATCCAAGTGAACACTACTCTGGATGCCGACTGGCTGCAATGGAGCTGGATGGGAACCTTTGAAGGATGGTATGAGGCAAGATATACCTTTTTATATCCGGAGAACCTCATTGTGCCCGAAGCTCTGCCCAACCAGTCATCCTTTTTTCAGGACATGCAAAACGACCTGACACAGGGTGCTGTAACTGTTGATATTGTGAAAACTGCTTTTGGAAATTACCTTGAAAGCCTTGATCAGATTGCCAGGCTGGAAGTAAAAGGCATGTGGTATGATGAGCCAACTGGTACACTGCATGTATTTGCCCGCACATACGGCGGCGACCCTGCCATATATTACTACCGGACCCTGAATGTTATCCAGCAATGGAGCCCATGGGAGCTGGTGACTGCTGACATTTCGGGCGACCAGATTATCCCTATAGTCCAGAATGGTCGTTTATACCTTTACTGGCCTGTATACACCCAGGCTACCAATGAAGATAAAAAAACTCAAACACAAAAAGGGACTACTGACTCAGGTAATATCACTTCCAGTAGTCCTCCCCCCAATAAATACTGGCAAATACAAATAGCTTTCAGTGAATACAAGAATGGCAAATGGACAGGAAAGAAAGTTTCGAAAGACTACCTTTCCTCTGAAACAATCCTGACAGCGGGTGGAAATCCCATCATTTTCCCAGAGCCATCTGACTTTGTCTTTTTTGCATTAGATGTGCCACAGAATAAATCCAGCGCTTATATCGATACCCTTAATAGTCTTATGGCCAATAATACCATGGCCATTGCCTGCTATCAACCATCTAACGTAATCCTAAAAATTACCGTGACTTTCTTTAGTTCGGACCCTACTTTTAGTGAGAGTTACCAACTAACTATCAATCCTAATAATCCATCATTTCACTTTCAGGATTTATTGGATAAGATAAATGCAAGCATTTTAATTAATGGCAATTCTCCCAACTTGACTTCCAACCAAACACTGAACCCACTTGCCGGAGATCCGGCCAGTCTCATTCAGTCTATGCTAAACCCATTGTTTCCCAGCGGCGTCAGCGCATCAGTTGCCCCTGTCACTTACTCGGTATCGCTCCCCGAATCGTTATCCATATTGGTGCAGGGAGGACTTAATTCTTTTTTACTTGACCCTGCAAGAGGTTATGCAACAGCAATTGATCTTGGCAACCTGGGCAATTATACCAAACAAATTAATCCAATCTGGTTTAATAATAGTAATTGGGATAATATGCTTGCGACAGGTGCAGGTTCATTGGAAGATCACACTGGCTCGCCTATCCTGAGTCCATCGGGTAACAATGGTTATGCTAACTTACTATCACTGCAAATGGGATTATGGGCCAAATATGGATATTTTACAGAAAATAAGATCGATCTTAATTTATTGGGGGTCATGATGCCTTTCTTTTACCAGGATGCATCCTGTTCATTTTTTGTGAGACAGGCATTTAGCGCATTTGGTACCTGGTGGTACTATCGTGGTATGGAAGGCATTTTTGCAGCAATCAATGGAGACCCGGGGGAACTTAATACTTTTTTCAGCAATACAGGGAATCTTGCTATGGACAATGGACCAGCCTATCAGTTTAATAATTTCTATCATCCTTTTGCCAATCAATTTATAAAAATTTTTGCGCAAAAGGGCATTGAATCGATATTGACCCGTCCCATCCAATTAACAGGAGATCCCTTATATCAAGCCTATTTGGAGGTACTGAATAATCTGATTGAACAAAACCCCAATTATCAGGTCTTCAATTTCAACAATAGCTATTCCCCATCCAGCAGTGTGATTACTGATCCTGCCATAGATTTCAATTATCCTGTTGAACAAATTGATTTTGGTTTGTTTTCCAGCTACGGACAATACAATTGGGAGTTATTCTTTCATGCAGTACTTATGTCGGCAATCCGCCTTAGCCAGAACCAACAGTTTGAGGACGCCGACACCTGGTTTAAATTCATCTTTAACCCTATGGACACCTCAAGCGACTTTTTTCCACAAAAATTCTGGGTGACCAAGCCATTTTTCGAAAATCTTGATGCAAGCCTGTCCATTGATAAGTTGATTCTCGCTTATGAGGAAGATCCTTCCAGCGTACCTTTATTCTGGCTATCGGTGCTATTATGGCGCAATGATCCATATGACCCGCATATGTTGGCCCAGTTCCGCATTACGCCATATATGTATACAACCTTCATGAAATACCTGGACAACCTAATTGCCTGGGCCAATTTCAACTACCAGCAATATACCATGGAGTCGGTTAATATTGCCATCCAATTATATATGCTGGCTTTGGAATGCTTAGGCACCAAACCGGAGGCTATCTCCCCCCTGGTGGGAACGCCGGTTTGTAATTATTACCAATTGGAGCTGAACCTTGAAGTTCTGGCCGCTTTCGAAGGTCAGGATGGTTATTTGTCAGATCCGATCGTACAATTTGAAAACATATTACCACCTTCTCCCTATGGTTCCCCTGGCGGCGGTGGTGGTGGCAAGAAAATACAAAAGCTCCCGGGATTGTACTTCTGCATCCCACCAAACCAGGTACTGTTAAGTTATTGGGATACGATTGATACCCAGTTGAACAAGATCAGGAATTGTATGAATATCAAAGGACAATTCCAACCATTATCACCCTTCCCATCTGTTCCAGGTATGGGTAATATGGAGGGCAGCAACATCAGCGATTGGGGCGGTATATTACCAAATTATCGCTTTGCTGTTATGATTCAGAAGGCAACCGAGTTGTGCAACGAAGTCAAAACATTGGGAACCTCACTGCTATCTGCTCTGGAAAAACAGGATAACGAAGGAATTGCATTGCTAAGGTCTACCCAAGAAGTAAGTGTCCAGCAATCTATTGATAAGGTAAAGCAATTACAGATAACCGATGCCAATTTCGGCCTTACCAATTTACAGGATTACCAGAACCTAATCAATGATAAGATTTCTTATTACAGTGGATTGGTTCAGGGAGGTTTGCTTCAACTCGAACAACAAGCCATTACACTCAATCAATCCTCCATTTCACAGGAAGAACCAATCTTTGAATACACGGTTCTGGCCAACACGCTAAAACTAATACCTGATTGGCACATTGGTATTAACGGGGCATTTGGATCACCATCCATCGTTCTTGCACTTGGAGGAACCGCACTAGGTGGAGCAGCAGATTCATATGTGTCTTACTTAACGCATAAGGCCGCTGCTTCAGAAAAATCTGCTTCCCTGGCAAATGTCAATGCCGGGTATACCCGGAGATTGGCAGAATGGAACTTCCAGCTGACCCAGGCAAATGATGAGTTGACCCAGGTGCAGAGTCAGATTCAGGCGGCCCAGAACAAGATTACCATGGCCACCCAGGAAGAACAAACCCAACAATTGCTCATTCAAAATGCAGAGGATGTGAATGGTTTCTTATTGAATAAGTATACCAACCAGCAACTTTATTCCTGGATGGTTACACAGGTATCCAATGTGTATTTTCAGAGTTACCAGCTTGCCTATAGCTTTGCTAAACAGGCTGAAATTTGTTTCCGCTATGAGCTGGGCATCACAGATACCTCCTATATCAAATTCGGTTATTGGGATAGCCTGCATAAAGGCCTTTTGAGCGGCGAAGGTTTGATGAACAGCCTGAAACAGATGGAAACAGATTATTACAACCTCAATGTTCGCGAATATGAATTGACACGGCAGATATCCCTGGCACAATTTGATCCGGTAGCCTTACTGCAGCTAAAATCAAACCGCAGCTGCTATATCAATATACCGGAAGAATTATTTGACCTGGATTATCCGGGACATTATTTCAGACGGATCAAACACATTGCAGTTACATTGCCTGGTGTAGTAGGCCCATACACGCCGGTATGCCTGAAAATGACCCTCATGAACAACTCGGTGCGTATCGATAATACTGCAGGAACAGCCAATAATTATCCACGAAATACTGACTCGAAGGGTATCCCAACCAATGACAGCCGTTTCCTGGATAACGTAGCGGCAATCCAATACATTGCTACCAGTAACGGGGTCAATGATAATGGCTTGTTTGAGCTGAACCTACGGGACGAACGTTACCTGCCTTTTGAAAGAGCAGGGGCAATCAGTACCTGGCAATTGGAATTCCCCAGTGTGTATCCACAATTCGATCCGCAGACGATCACCGACCTGATCATTCACTTTAGTTATACCTCAAGGGATGGCGGATATACCTTACAAAATGTTGCTACCCAGAGTATACAAAGCAAACTTAAAAGTACCATGACGGCTCCGGGTTTGGTTCTCATGCGTGGTTTCAGTGCAAGACGTGATTTTCCCACACAATGGTATAAGTTTCTCAACCCCGCCAACCCGACAGATGCGCAACAACTGGTTATGGATATTACCCAGCGGTTCCCATTCTTTACTAATGGTCTTACCATTAAAATATCACAGGTATTGCTGTTGGCTGATATTCCCTCAGGTAATTCCGGATCCGGAGCTCTCTCCAACCTATATATTTCTGGCCGGAAGCTCAGCAACGTACTCTTGAATTTCGGCCCCGATCCTGAATTCGGCACTATGCTTTATAGTGTGACACCATGCAAAGATTCGCCCGGAATTTGGAAAATCACAAATGGGACCGGACAAGGTACCACTCCACCTTCAATTACAGGCAATGACATTAATGATATTTCGGTGATATTCATTTATAGTCTAACTTAAAAACGATCCTAAATTTTCCCATTTGATCCATAAATTATAACAAACTATAGAACTTTTCAAATTGATTGCAAATTATCCAATAAATGCAAAAAGCCCCGATTACTCGAGGCTTCTTGTACCCGGGGCGGGAATTGAACCCGCACGGCCATCACTGACCACAGGATTTTAAGTCCTGCGTGTCTACCAATTCCACCACCCGGGCAGAAATCTTAGTTTAAAGTTAAAAGTTCAAAGTATAAAGTTAAGCAACTCCAGACTTTGAACTTTAGTTGAGCGGGAGACGGGACTCGGACCCGCGACCCTAACCTTGGCAAGGTTATGCTCTACCAACTGAGCTACTCCCGCAAATTGAGTGTGCGCTTGAGTGTGTGTGTGTGTGTGATACTTTTATCTTGTTTTTTGGTGCTGCAAAAATAACCATTTTTTTTATTCTGCAAAAACCTTGTGTGGTTTTGTTCGCAATTTCTTCAAACTATTTAAATGCCAATCCACTTTTTTATCTCATTCAATTTGTTTAAAGCTTCGATGGGCGTAAGGGAATTGATATCTATATTTTTAATTTCATCGCGAATCTGCTTTAACACAGGATCATCCAACTGAAAAAAGCTGAGTTGATATCCCTCCCGTTTATTGCCAATGTCGGCTGAAGGACGCGCCGGTACATCATTTTTTTGCGACGCCTCCATTTCTTTGAGTATTTCCTCTGCCCGCTGCACTACACTGCGTGGCATACCAGCCATACGGGCAACATGTATACCAAAACTGTGCTCGCTTCCGCCCCGGACAAGCTTTCTCAGAAAGATCACCTTTTTATCCAATTCCTTGATCGAAACATTGTAATTTTTTATCCTCGGAAAAGTCTTTTCCATTTCATTCAGTTCGTGATAATGTGTGGCAAAAAGCGTTTTTGCCTTTGCAGCCGGATATTCGTGAATATGCTCTACCATGGCCCAGGCAATGGAAATACCATCGTAAGTGCTGGTGCCGCGACCGATTTCATCGAGCAGAATAAGCGAACGCTGCGACAGGTTATTCAGAATACTTGCGGTTTCCAACATCTCCATCATAAATGTAGATTCTCCAAGCGAAATATTATCGGATGCCCCTACCCTGGTAAATATCTTATCGACAATGCCTATTTCAGCGCTCCTTGCTGGCACAAAACTTCCAATTTGCGCCAGTAACACAATTAAAGCAGTTTGGCGAAGCAACGCTGACTTACCCGACATATTGGGCCCTGTAATGATAATAATTTGCTGATCGTCATTATCGAGGTATACATCATTTGCAATGTATGGCTCATCAACCGATAATTGTGTTTCAATTACTGGGTGACGACCCTGCTTTATGTTGATAACGTCGCTATCGCTCATAACGGGACGAACGTATTTATTTTCGCGAGCAACCAACGCAAAGGATTGCAGGCAATCGAGCTGTGCAACCAACATCGCGTTCAACTGAATGGCAGGGATAAAATCGACAATACCGGCAACCAGATTGCTGAATAACTGGGTTTCCAATTCCAGAATCTTTTCCTCCGCCCCCAGAATTTTACTTTCATATTCTTTCAATTCCTCTGTAATATACCTTTCTGCGCTCACCAAGGTTTGTTTGCGTATCCAGTCAGGAGGAACTTTATCTTTGTGTGTATTGCGAACTTCGATATAATATCCAAACACATTATTGAAATGTACCTTTAGTGATGTAATACCGGTACGTTCACTTTCGCGTTGCTGCACCTGATTCAGGTAATCCTTTCCGGAATACTGAATATGACGTAAATCATCGAGTTCCGCATTAACATTAGCTGCAATAACGTTACCACGCTGTACCTGGGCAGGTGCATCCTCTTTTATTTCACGTTCTATGCGATCGCGGATGGTATTACACGGATTAAGTTGTTCGGCGATACGTTGCAAGGTTGGCTCGTTAGATTCTTCACAAATTTTACGAATTGGAATAATCGCAAGCAACGCATGCTTCAGTTGAGTCACTTCCCTGGGATTGATTCGGTTCATGGCCACTTTGGAAATAATCCGTTCCAGATCGCCAACCTGTCGGATCGCTGTAATGAAATGTTCCTGGACTTCCTGATTTTTAAAAAAATAATCAACCCCGTTGAGTCTTTCATTAATTGGCAGCATATCTTTCAGTGGCATCACAATCCAGCGCCTTAGCAACCGTGCGCCCATAGGCGAAACGGTTTTATCAATAATGTCAACCAGGGTTTTTGCTCCTTCATGAAAAGACCCGAGCAACTCGAGATTCCTTACGGTAAACCTGTCAAGCCATACGTAGCGTTCTTCCTCAATACGCGATAAACGGGTAATATGTTTAATGTGCGCGTGTTGGGTTATATCAAGGTATTGTAAAATTGCGCCTGCTGCAATAACTCCGTTACGAAGGGATTCCACTCCAAATCCTTTCAATGTAATGGTTTCAAATTGTTTGGAAAGCCTTTCGGAAGCCGACTCCTCAGTGAATGCCCAATCATCGAGCAACGATAGGTAGAACCTGCTGCCAAACAGTTCTTTAAAAAAGGATTGTTTGTTTCGTTCTACTAATATTTCTTTAGGAGAAAACCCATTTAGTAACTTATCAATATATTCCACATTACCTTCGGCAGTTAAAAATTCACCGGTAGATATGTCCAATAAAGCAATGCCAATGATTGATTTGTTAATATGAACACAGGCCAGAAAATTATTTTCCTTCTTCTCAAGTACATTTTCGTTGAGCGTAACCCCTGGGGTAACAAGTTCCGTAATGCCTCTTTTTACTATTTTCTTGGTAAGCTTTGGATCTTCAAGCTGTTCACATATGGCAACCCGCTGTCCGGCTCTCACCAGCTTAGGAAGATAGGTGTCTATAGCATGAAAAGGAAATCCGGCCAACTCTACAAATTGAGCAGCACCATTAGCTCTTCGTGTCAGTGTAATACCCAGAATTTCTGAAGCTTTGATAGCATCAGGGCCGAAGGTCTCATAAAAATCGCCCACCCGGAAAAGCAAAATAGCATCAGGATGTTTTCTCTTAATGCTATAGTATTGCTTCATCAGCGGTGTTTCTACATAGCTTACTTCAGGGTCGGTAACCTCTGCCATTTTATATATATTATAGAATCAAATCCTGACCATCCATTAGCGGGATACAAGACTGTAATTTCAATCATTCGATTATATTCAAAAATACGTTATTGATAAGTAGGAAAAAATTTTAGTTATTAACTGCCTATTAACAGGTCGAAAAGCGAAAATTGTAAAGAAAACCAAAGGTTTGTGACAATTTTTTACAAAATGTCGAATGCGTATGTAAAGTAAAATGTGTTACTTTACAATGTAAAATTTCTTTCATTGCATTATTAATTTAAGATACGTTTAAAGAAGGTCCCCGTTGTTAGGGTTAGCAAGCGGGGATTTTCTGTTCTTTTATCTTCCCTATTAAAAATTCAAATAAAACTTATCGGTCAAAAGTCTGTAATCGCTGGTGTACTCGCCGGATTTAAGTTGAATGATTAAATCATTTTCAATTACTTTGCGGCGCTGACGCGAAAATTCCATCATAATGCGTGATGGTTTTTTGTGAGCCAAGGGTAATATGTTGGTTTTTCTTACACAGTAAAGATTATACAAGGCGGCATCCACTATAAAAAGTTGAGCTTCCACATAAGGCAGGATAAGATAAAAACACCCAGTTGGTTCCAGTAAATGATCAACACCAGTCAACAGATCTTCGGGTGAAAGGGAATCGTTATGGCGTGCTAAATTCCGTTTGTCGTGCCCGCTTTTTAATGAATTGGTGAAAAATGGAGGATTGGTGACAATAAGATCATACTTTTTAACAGTGCTTTTAATATAGTCCTGCAACGAGGTATGGATAACGGAGATTCTTTCTTTCCATGTCGATTGCTCCACATTTTCCAATGCCTGATAATATGCACCTGCATCTATTTCTACAGCATCAATATTTGCCTTTGATACTTGCGACAACATTAATGCAATTAAACCGGTTCCGGTACCAATGTCCAGCAATTTAGCGGCATCTCCGGGATTGGTCCATGCACCAATGAGCACCCCATCCGTGCCTACTTTCATGGCACAGTTTTCCTGACTAATTTTAAATTGTTTAAATTCAAAATAATGGTTTGCCAAAATCGTCTTTTTTTACAATTTTTCAAAGACACCCAGTCCGAACAAAGCAAAATCATATTTTACCGGATCGAGGGGGTCAAATTCGCGAAGCCGTGAGGTTAATTCAGTTACCGCCTTCCAGTCGTTTTGTGTACGTTTAAGTAAGCCCAGTTTCCGCGCCATATTGCCCGAATGTAAATCCAACGGAACGTAAAGTGCCGATGCAGGAATAGCTTGCCAGAGTCCAAAATCCACACCACGTTTGTCCACTCTTACCATCCAACGCAAAAACATGTTTAAACGCTTAGCAGCAGCATTTTTATTAACATCGGAGATATGCTTCCGCGTTCGCCACGGTCCTTCAGTTTCAAAAAAAACATCGCGAAATTGAATCAGTACCTTAGCCATGTCTTTTTCCTTTATATAAACGGATTCAAAAATGCTTTTTAAACCACCTCTGTTTTTGTAAATATTTTGAAGTGAACGTAAAAAGAAAATACAATCGACTCCTTGAAATGTCCTGTGAACAAAATATTGAAGTTTCTCGAGATGTTCCGGACCGGCGTTAAGGATGAAGTCGTAAGGGTTATTGCCCATTAACTGCATGAGTTTATTGGCATTTGTAATAATCGATTTACGCTGACCCCATGCTATTGTGGCAGTCATAAAACCGGCTATTTCTATATCTTCGGGAAGTATGTACCGGTGTGGAATTTGAATTGGATCAGATAAGATGAATTCGGGACGATTGTACAAATCGTATTTTTCATCGAGAAATTCTTTTAAAAGATGTTGGGGAAACGACATTTCCGGGGTACAAAATGAAATTTTTAGGGGATAATTTTACCATCCTCCATTCGGATCATACGGTCGCTCATTTCGGCAAGATGCATATCGTGAGTAACAATGACAAAAGTTTGGTTAAACTTATCTCGCAACGAAAAGAATAAGCTATGCAGTTCCTGTTTATTTTTGGAATCTAAGTTTCCGGAAGGTTCATCCGCAAAAATAACCAGAGGGTCGTTAATTAGAGCCCGGGCTACGGCAACTCTTTGCTGTTCGCCACCCGAAAGTTCATCCGGCTTGTGTTCGAGGCGATGATCTAACCCAAGGAATGTGAGTATTTCGCGTGCTTTGCCTTCGGCCTTTTTCTTGGATTGTTTGTTAATTAAAGCCGGTATACAAACATTTTCCAAAGCAGTAAATTCAGGTAAGAGATGGTGAAACTGAAAAACAAAGCCAATATGTTGATTTCTGAAACGTGCTAAATCACGCTCCCGTAATCCGTGGACTTCGGTTCCATCGAGCCATACTTTACCTGCGTCGGGCCTGCTCAATGTCCCTATGATTTGAAGCAAGGTTGTTTTTCCTGCTCCACTTGCACCAACTATAGATACAATTTGTCCTTTTGAAATTTCGACATCAATTCCCTTCAAAACTTGCAAGGATCCGTATGATTTAGTGATATTTTCGGCTTTGATCATCAGTGATAGAAACAGGACTATGTTAAGATTTTAAGGTTTTATTAATATTGTCTCTAGCATCGTCCAACTCCTTCTTAATATCTGAAGTACTGTTGCTTATTTCCGATTTAATATCATCTGCGGCTTTTTTGAATTCCTGGATTCCTTTTCCAAGTCCCCTGGCAAATTCAGGTAATTTGTCGGCTCCAAATAAGATCACAAAGACGATGATGATTAATAATATTTCAGAACCTCCGATTCCCATTTTAATTCTTTTTTTTATCCTACAAATATACATAAGATAAAAGAATCGCAAACCTCGATTTTAACAAAAAATAAAACCACATAAATACAAAGGTTTATTTTTTGTAACCTGTGTACTTATGTGGTTCTAAAGTAAGTTTAAAATTTACTTTTGTTTTTTCTTCTCCGTTAATCTTATAATATCGTAAGCAACAGGAGTTGCATTGAATACTGACGAATATGTTCCGGTTATTACACCTACCAGAAGAGCAAAGATAAATCCTCTAAGAATATCGCCACCGAAAATTAACATTACTATTAATACTACGATAGTAATACCGGACGTATTAATTGTACGTCCAAGGGTATGGTTAATGGCGCTGTTAATATTTTCCTCAAGTGGCCGGCTCGGATACAGTAGTTTGTATTCGCGTATCCTATCGTAGATGATAACGGTATCCATAATTGAATAACCAATAATGGTAAGAATCGCAGCTATAAACGACTGGTCAATTTCCAGGCTAAACGGCAATACACCCCAGAAAAGTGTGAATGTGGTAATTACAACCATACTATCATGCGCAAGAGAAACTATACCACCCACCCCATATTTCCAGTTTTTAAAACGAATGGCGATATATATGAAAATAATAATCAATCCGAAGAATACCGCTAAAAACGCCTTGTATATCAACTCTTTGGAGATGACCGGATCGATTTTTTGCGAGCTCAACTCTCCAAGTGTTTTATCGATTGAATTCTCAGAAAATTGCTGATAAGTAATAGGTGTATGATAAAAACCTTTTACCCCATCGAAAAGCTTATGATTTACAATTGAGTCGGCTTTAACTGATTTGTCGTCGATTAAATAGTTTGTGGTAATCTTCAAGCGGTTTGCATTGCCAATTGTTTGCGTTTCAGGAGCAGCGCCAAATACTTTGCCCAGTGCTACATGAATATCGTTAGAAGGGACTGCATTATCAAAAGCAATCGTATACGTACGACCACCGGTGAAATCAACACTGGGATCCAAACCTCTGATAAATAAAGAAACAATTCCTATCCCTATAACAATACCTGATATAACATACATGGTTTTACGAAGACCTATAAAATCTATATTTGCTTTGGTCATGGCATTGATCGTATACTTATTACCGAGGGTAATATGGAAATTACGATCGAGCATCCATTCGAACATTAACCTCGCTATAAAAATAGAAGAAAACAGTGATAACAAAAGACCTACAATAAGGGCAGTTGCAAAACCCTGCACAGGACCTGAACCGAATATGAATAAAACGATACCTGTTAAAATTGTGGTTACGTGTCCATCGATAATAGCTGAATATGCATGCCAGAAACCGTCTTTAACAACCATACGTGCTCCTTTTCCAGCTCGTTCTTCCTCTCGCATACGTTCGTAAATAATCACGTTCCCATCCACCGCCATGGCTAGTGTTAAAATAACACCTGCGAAACCAGGCAAGGTCAAAACCAATCCCATGGAAGCAAATACACCAAAAAGGAAAAATACGTTGGCAAACAATGCAACGTTTGCAACATTACCAGCCCTGCCATAGTAGAGCCACATATAAAGCATGATACCAATGAAGGCTATAATAAACGAAATTAAACTTGCATTGATTGCTTCTTTACCCAAAGAAGGGCCTACAACATCTTTCTGAATAATGCGGGCAGGAGCGGGCATTGTACCTGACTTTAAGATAATGGCAAGGTCTTTTGCCTCATCAATACTAAAGCCACCTGTAATTTGTGAACTACCATTGGGAATTTCCGAATTAACTGTTGGTGCGGAAACTACGGAATTATCAAGCACAATCGCAATAGCGTGTCCTATATTATTTTTAGTTAAATGAGCCCATATTTTTGCTCCTTCACCGTTCATATTCATGTCAACTTCAGCGGCAGCCTTGTTCTGACCATAATCACCACGTGCACTGGTAATATAACTACCGTCGAGAGGTGCTTTTCCGTCGCGAGTATTAGCTTTGATAGCATAAAGTTCAAAGAAAGCTTTATCAACAGTAGCTGGTTTGGCACCCCACAAGAATTTGATATCCCTTGGGAATAAAACTCTTACCTGCGGCAAACTCAGATATCTATCAACCTTGGCTGTGTCAGTGGGAATGGCGTATCCAATCATAGCTCCTCGCACCAGTTGATTTCCCCTGTTAATGTTAGGATGAAGTACTGCAAATAAGGGGTAATCCTTCAATTGGTCAGAAATTTTATTAGTGTCCGTCTTAGCCTTATTCTTGGCTATTGCTTTCTCCAGGGCACTTGTCTTAGTTGTATCAGGAATAACTGGTTTAGCGGCAACACTATTATTAACTTTTTTTACAGAATCTTTGGATGTTTTTTCAGCATCCTTTATTTTTTTATTGGCTTCATTCAGGAATTTATAAATATCCGCGTTGTCATAGGTTTCCCAAAATTCCAGATTCGCTGTTCCCTGTAACAATTGCGCAACGCGCTCAGGGTCCTTTACACCCGGTAACTGAACCTGGATACGACCCTTTGTTTCAAGTTGTTGAACATTGGGCTGAATAACGCCGAACTTATCTATACGTGTGCGGAGAATATTGAAACAATTATCGATAGCATCATATGCGTCCTTACGAATAGCACTGATTACTTCCTGGTTGGAGGAGTTAAAAGTGATTTTCCCCTTCAGTGAAACTGCAAAAATCGCAGCAAGTCTTGCATTGGGATCAACTTTTTTAAATGCTCTTTCAAAGGATGAGATAAAATCTTCATGAGCGGTTTTCTGAAATTGTTCAGCAAGAATCATCGCTCTATTAAAGGTACTATCTTTACTGTAGCCAGATAAAGCACGAACTATATCAGGTTCCGAAACCTCGAGCACTACATTCATACCACCTCTAAGGTCGAGACCCAGATTTATTTCGCGTTCCTTACAATCCATGTAAGTGAACTTTTGTAACCCAAACAGGAAATTATAAACTACTTTAGTTTTAACGGAATCTAAATAAGCTTGTTCCCTATTCAAATCATTTTTTGCATATCCCTTTGCTTTGCTTTCAACCCGTGAGGCAAACCATGTAAAAGATAACTGGTATATACACACCAGCGCTAAGGCAATAGCAAATAACTTAACAGCTCCTTTGTTTTGCATTTGAAGTTATATTTAATTTTAATATGTTAGTTTTTTTATAATCAGCGCGCAAATATATAATATTTTTGGTTACTATGATAACCCATCCATTTCTAATTAAAAACCAAATTTTCTACGATTATCGTTAATATTTGCGAGTTTAATCAGCGCATTGTAGCTTTCGTATGAGGCTCTTCGCTGCAAGTTATTTTCTATATTTTGCTTTGAAGAAGTATAATCTTTTATCGCAGGAGCCTCTGTAATATTTAATACCTCAACTACATATACACCATTATTTCCTTGTATAGGGGCAGAGACTTTATGTAAAGGACTGTTGATTGCATAAGCAACTAATTTTGGTTCAACACCCGTATTTCCAATTGAATAAGTAGAAAAAGTGATACCGTTCCCAAATTCAACCGGGGCATTTAATTTTGATGCAAGAACATCGATAGAGTTCACCCCTTCCTTAGCTTTGTTGATTTTTTCTGCAATAAGTTCAGCTTGTTTCTCTTTGCGAACCATCAATGTAACTTCACCCCTAACCTGATCTAACGGAGCTGTCCCTTTTTCCTTAATTTGGGCCAAAGTTGCAACTATATATTGATCTCCAACGGTTAATGGTTCAGAAACCTCGTTCGTTTTAGCATTATAAATCCAGTCAACAACGGTGCGAATATTACTTGCTCCTATTCCGGGAATGTTTTTATCATTTTCGCCTATGTTCGTAGCAGGTTGTTTAAGAAGTCTTTGCTTTGCACATGCTGCATCAAACTGTTCTTTAGTGCGGTTATCGCTGGCAAACTTGATAGCAGCAGCATAATATTTATCGTAGGTTTGTTTGCTGGCAATTACCTTACGCTGAATAAATGCAATTTTTAATCTCTTTTGTTCAGGACTTTTGTCCTGAACCTTGATAATATGATAGCCATAGGATGTTTCAACTACTTTAACAGCTCCCTTTTTGGCACTAAAAGCAGTATCGTTAAATGGTTTAACCATCTTGCCTTCGGTAAACCACCCCAGGTCGCCACCTTTTAAACTATTACTCTTATCAGCCGAATATTGCATTGCTAATTTGGCAAAATCCGCACCCTTGTCAATCAGAATTTTAAGACTATCAGCCATCGCTTTTGCTTTGGCAACATCAGGCTGTGTGTTCCCTTTAGGTGTAATTAAAATATGACATGCTTTTACCGAATCAGGCACAAATACAATTTTATCTAAACGAGCCAGTTTAAACGCACCCCCTTCAAAATATGGGCCATGTAAAGCTCCTGCCTGTTCTTTGAACATCATATTTAAAGAATCGGGCAAATCACTTTCTTTATAATTTTTATCAACGTATGATTCATCAGAATTTCCGCTTACAAATGATTCCGGATCCGGAGTCTTTTGAAAGTCGGGTTTAATTTTCGCTATCCATTCTTTAGCTGACATAGTATCCTCTTTTGCAGGAACTACGTTAAAAGAAACAAATTCGATATCTCTTGTTACAGCCTGATTGTAATAAAGGTATTTGTGATCGTTATAATATTTTTTTATATCTGAAGGATTAATGGTAATGTTATTATCCGAATTTCCTGTAAACAACTGAGCTAAGTATTTACAATCAACTTTTTTGTTGGAGGCCACATAATCGTCCTTAGCGAGGAAGGCAGGAACTGTGAGACCTTTCAGAATCAAATTGAAATATTTGTTATTGATGCGTTCCGTTCTAACTTCTTGTTCCAGGTATAATCTAAACGCCATTTGGTCAGGTGTTGCAGTTGTACTTTCATTAGTAGCCTTCATGAATTGTATCAACTGATTTCTGTTAAACTCGCCAGTTTCCTGATTGGCAAATGCACGACGAACTAAGGGATTTGGATTGGGACCCTCTATCAGATCGAATAATTCCGCTGGAGAAACAGTAAGTCCGATTTTATCAAATTCTTTTTCCAAAACTTTTTCATAAACAACTTGTTGCCAAGCACTCTCTTTGATTTTATCAACGTCAGCCTCATCCAAATTAGCTTTGCCCGACATAAGTTTTTGGATTCCCTCCATTTCTTTAAATTTTTGCTCGAGAAGCTGAATGGAGACCGATTTTCCTGAAATGGTACCAACATCATTCTTCCCTCCGGTAAAAAAGAAGGAGGATTTTCCGGTTAAAAAATCTCCTAAAATGAATGCTAAAAGAGCTAATCCTATAACTCCAGCGACCAATATTCCTGCTTTACTTCTAATCTTTTCTAATGTTGCCATTGATGGTAAGTTTACTTTAAAAATACAGGCTACGAATATAAGAATTTATAACATTGTGATTACACTTAACAAAATATTTTTAGATGAATTTGATTTAAACCCGCTCTGTATTTAGGTAAACAAGTTCTATTCTGGTATTTGAAACTTTAAGAATTTTAAAATTATAATGCTCGATAGTGATTAAATCATTTTGTTTAGGTAAGCTATGGTGATGGTAAAGAATAAAACCAGCCAGGGTATCGTAATCTTCACTTTCCGGTATATTAAACCCAAATTTAACGTTTAAATATTCAATTTCTAACCGGCTCGACAATATGAACTCATTATTATTGATTTGTTTTTCAACCAAATCGTCGGTATCATGTTCATCTTCAATTTCACCAAAAATTTCTTCTATAATATCTTCCAGTGTAACAATACCAGAAGTGCCCCCATACTCATCAACCACAACCGCAATGCTTCTGTGATATTGCATAAATTCGTGCAACAACTTGCTTGCTGGCATCGTTTCCGGAACAAATGAAATCTGATTAAGTTTATCTTCGATGTTGGCAGGATGTTTAAAAAGCTCCTTCGAATTTATGTATCCTACAATATTATCGATTGCTTCCTGGAATACAATAATTTTTGAATAACCTGTTGCAACAAATTTATTCTGTAACTCCTCCATAGATGCATCAATGTCTATAGCTTCAATTTCGGTTCGCGGAATCATACAATCACGTATCCTGACTTTAGAGAAAACCAAAGCATTGTGAAAGATTTTCAACTCCTGATATTCTTTATTTTCTTCCGGCTGATTATCTTTTTGTGTTTCGTTAAACCAATGATCAATATTAACATACGCAAATGCCCGGTGGTTTTTGATGGGATAGCGCTTCCCGAAAATAACCCGCGAAGCATTGTTTAGCAGCCATGTAATAAATGTCGCAAAAATCAAGGATATACATATAACCAACAGCAGATTCATAGCTACACTAAGTTACTTTGTTATGCAATCGACGTTGACGTCGTATCAGGTACATCGATAAGGATACGAGGAAAATCAGATAAAAACCAATGGTTTTGGATGCTCCCTGGTGAAAAGTATTGTATATAGCTAACCCAAAGGTAGTTATAGTTACAACAGCCCAAACTATTTCAAGAACATAGGCTAATTTATGGTTGTTCATTTTTAACTTTTATGGGAACCATTCCACTGGCTCCAAGCAATTGCCAGGAGGAAAAGTCCTGTTTTGCCTGCATGCCCTTCTCTCCAATTTGCTGCATACTATCAGGTCTGGTTATCTTACAATATTTGTCTGAATAAATTATTTGTTTATTTTCATCCCAGAATAACTGTTCGGTATTCAGTTTTTCTCCTTTATTATTTACAACAACAACATCGTTGTCGGCTTCCCAAAGCTTTTTACTTTCTTTGTAAATAGCGAATTTGGAGGATACTTCAGCATTCACTTTTAATGAATCGTTATAAAAGTATACATGCAGGCCTTTCGGAAATTTGAGATAAGGTTCTTTTACTTTTCTAAATGCTTCCAATTTGGGAGCTACTATGCGGACTTTAACCTTGGCTGAATCACTGTAGATAATTTCGGTGTTAGTCCCATACATATCAGGTATGGTATCGGGATTGCCCAGCGATTTAACTACTTCCAAATTATTTTCACATGAAAAAACTGAAAAGGATAAGATAAGGCAGGTAAATATGTTTATTTTATTTTTAAGCATAAAAAGTATACCATTATTAATTAAGGTGCATTTTTAAAGTTCAAAAAACAGGTTATGCTGATAACTTAGATCCTTCCTAATATTATTTAGTTAAACAGACTGTAGACTATTAGACCATAGAAAATAAGAAAAATGAAGGAATTAACAAAGTAGTTTACTTTTGTCTAAACTCCTAACTGTCTACAGCCTAAACAACCTAAATAGTTACATCCTTTCCAGGTTATAATTCAAAATTCTGTTTAAACCAATCATCACCAAATTTGACACCACAAAGATTGTATTTTTTAGTTTATTCTCAAAGAATTTCGTATCACCTCCTGTCAGTAGGATTTTCAAACCTGGAAATAAATTTTTGTATTGTTCAATTGACTTTTCCACTTCAAAAAGCAATCCGTTTTGAACACCAACAAGTACTGCCTCGTTCGTATTACGGCCAAAGTGTAGAATCGTGTCAACAGGATCGAGTAAAGGAAGCTTATTGGTAAAATAATTCAGGGCCTTAAATCTCATTTGTAATCCGGGTGAAATATTTCCTCCCAAATACTGATTCCGGTCATTAATAATATCATAGGTAATAGCCGTACCTGCATCAACAATCATTAAATTAGTTTCGGGATACAGGTAATTTCCACCCACCACGGCAGCCAACCTATCCTTTCCAAGTGTTTCTTTTGTTTGATAGCAATTTTCGATGGGTAATAAAGTTTCATGATCGAGCAAAATAACTTTTTCAATTTCCTGATCGATAATCTTTGTTAAAGAATCCGGAACAACTGATACGCTCGACAAAATGGCTGCTTCAACATACATTTCTTTAATTAGCTGACTTACTACCTGCATATTATTGGCCTCGATTATCCTAAAACCAATTAGCTCGCTATTTTTGAATATAGCAAGCTTGGTAAGTGTGTTGCCATTGTCGATACAAAGAGTAACCATCCGCCTACTTTATTTTATAGTGTTCAAAGTTAAAAATTAGAAACTACAACATCAAAGTAAAACATCGGTTTGTTTGCGATTTTGAAGGATTTGTTTAAATTTACAATAGAAATCAATTTTAAAGAAAAATTGGACGAAAAGATTAAAATTATAGTCGTTGATGATCACGAGTTTTTCAGAAAAGGTTTAGTACTTGTACTGAACAAGCTCAAATATGTGGAGGTTGTTGCCGAAGCAACCAATGGTCAGGAATTTCTGGACTTGCTGGATACCACCCAGGTCGATATTGTACTCATGGATATTAATATGCCTAACCTCAACGGCATAGAGGCCACGCGTTTGGCATTAGCAAAGCTTCCTGTTCTCAAAGTGATTGCCTTATCCTCACACGAGGACGAAGCTTACCTCGAGAAGATGATAGATGCCGGCGTAAAAGGATTTCTTTTGAAGAACATTGACAAAGAGGTCCTCAGTAGGGCATTGCAACTTGTTGCTCAGGATAAACCATTCTTTTCTGAAGAGTTTATGCCTTACTTCACTAAAAAATTTGTTACTGAAAAAACTTCCGCCAACCCCAGTACGCAACTCTCCAAGCGTGAGTTGGAAGTATTACAATTGATTGCCTCGGGTTTCTCAAATCATGAAATAGCCGATAAGCTGTTTATTAGCCTCAGAACAGTAACTAATCACCGAGCCGCATTATACCAAAAAACAGGAACCAATAATACAGCTGCCTTACTTTCCATGGCAATCAAAAGTAACTGGGTTAAAATATAATCCTTTCATAAGAATCCTACCTCATTTTTAGCTCTCCGGGTAACCAATATTTTAATAACTCCTTACAGGGAATTAACTAAAATTGCATTATAAACCATTAACTATCATATGATTATATTTTATGATTTCGATAATCGTGATCCGTAAATAGTACAAATTACTTAGTTGGTTTGCTACTTTTACTCATAGGTTATGCACACTGAACACAAAAAAAATTGAGTTAATCAGCTTAAACAATAACCTCTTTATCAATATATTTTTGTATCAGTGATTTAGTATAAACCAAAGAGTGATTCCAAACCTCTGCAAAATACAAGTTATGAGTACTAAAATTAAGATTATGATTATCGACGATTCCTACACAAATCGGGTGCTTTTTAAAGCAGTGCTGGAGGATTTGGATATCGACGTTATCGAAGTGCACAGCGCTATGAAGGGGCTCAAAATACTTGATGAAACTAATCCTGATATCATTCTGCTGGATATGTGCATGCCTATGATGACAGGCATTGACTTTTTACAGGAATTGCAAAATCAAAACAGACATATTCCCGTAATTGTGATTTCGGTACTCGACGACCAGGCATATATAAAACAAGCCTTCCTCTGCGGCGCCAGCGAGTACCTGATTAAACCTGTTGAAATTGATGAATTGATAAGAAGAATTTCGCGATATACAGAGTGTGAATTAGTTTGAAAGAACAACCATTAAAAATAAATATTATGAAAACAACTATGAGATTATTGACAATTATGGCGAGCATTCTGGTATTAGGAATAATATCAGTGAATGCACAGGTTTCTGTTCCAATTCCGGCTGGTACCCTTTATCAGCAGGGAACAAATTCAGGTGGACCAGCAGCTTCGGAAGATCCTGATCTGATTACAACTGGTACGCAAGTACCTTATTTAGTTGTTCCTGATCCTATTTTAAGCCCAACCTGGGTTCCAGGAGCTGATGCTACAAATAACACCGGTATCACTTCTACTTTTTTATGGACAATTCCCGCTGGAATTAGTGCCACTGTACCAGGTACGGGGCATTATATAACCATTAATGTTAATGGTGCCGCAACTACCTTAGGTACAATTAATGTAAAAGAGCAAAGTGGAGCAAGTTGCCCCGATGCAACTGGTACCAACATCAATGTTCGTGTTGTTGCTCAACCAACCGCAACTGCAATTGCTGCCTCTGACGGTTCGGCTCCTCTTACTTCAATTTGCCAGAACGGAACAAACGGATCCTTAAACGTACCATTCCCTACTTATACAGTAACAAAAGCAACCGACGCAGCCATTCCGGGAAATGCAACCGTAAGAGTTAAAGCTACTTTAGTTTTTACACCTGCATTAGGCGCGCCGTCTACTCTTTTTACCAATCAAATATTGAATGTAAGTGCAGCTGGTGTAATATCCAGTGCTGATATCACTACTGCTTCAGGAGGAACATTAACTGATTTTGATAACTGGGGTACCTACGATTTAACAATCACACAGATATCCGATAAAATATCAAGGAAAGATATGGGTGCAGCAGGTGGTTATTTTAACATCAACGGTGCAACAGGATATACAGCAACTTATTCGGTATTGAAGACTCCTACTACAGGAATTATCTATCACTTGCCTAATAATTAATGAATACAATTTCGTATCTTAAATAGATTTTATTATAAATTAAAACACAATATTATGAAGAAGATGATACTTATCAGATCGATCGTAACCGTTGCTTTCACTGCAATCGTAACAATGAGTTCCTTTGCACAGGTAATTCCTACTTTGCCTGCTTTCCGGAGTTTGCCTCCAGATAGTACCTACATTGCAGATACCGTTTCTGTTGGAGCTGTGATGCCGTTCATGGTGGTTCCTGATCCTGCCATTGCAAGTTCTCCCCTATATAATCCTTCCGGATTTAAATGGACTATTGCAGGCGCAGGAGCCTCATTAAACACAGGCGCACTAACTACAACTCCTATTGGAGGAGTGGGCACCTACTACCTGGAAACAAATGTCACCGGTACTTTTGCTAACATAGGTAACATTACCTTAAGCACCACTGAAAGAAGTAGTCCTAAGTTTTCACCTACTGGCGGTTGCGATGGTAACACAAGGAATCTTACCATTGATGTTATTGCTCTTCCTAGTGTACCTACCATAGCAAATGCTGATACAGCCCAGGGCGGTTGTGCTGCAGCAGCTCCTTTTACAGTGAAATTTAATTTTTCTGCTTCTACCGTAAAATATCCAATATATGTAAATTATACGATTAGAGCATATAATCTCAGCGGAACTGCCATTGGCACACCACAAAATTTAATTTACCAGGTAGGTGCAGCTGCTGGCAATATAATTGTTACGCAAGCTCAACTCGATGCTGCCTCGGGTGGCGCAAATGTAAATGGCAGATACACCGTAACACTTAGTCAAATGTGGGACAGAATTTCAGTAAATACTTTAGATCTTGCAAGTCGTAATGCCCTTGCAGTTGATGCAAGTGCTTTAAAAGCTGCTATTCTTGTATTGCCTACCCCAAACACAGGTGTTATCAAACATATCAAAACCTTCTAGTAACATAAATTTATACAGGTTGACAGCATAAATTTGAGACTTGAATAAATTGAAAAAAGACTGATGAAAAGAACGATCCGCATATTATCACTTCTTATTACCCTAATTGGTTTCCAAATACAGGCTAAAGGGCAGGATCTGCCCTTAGCCTGTGGCGGAAGCCTAGTTCGTTATGGAGTATCGGGTTTACCCAACTCCGTATTCAACTGGGAAGTGCAGGGTGGGTCAATTCAAAACAATTACAACGATTCAGTTGATATTCTTTGGGGAAACCAAACCGGAATACAAACCATCAAAGTTACCGAATACACAGCCTTTAAGTGCGTCAATGCACCCTCTATTGCTCAGGTATTGGTTTCTGCTCCCAGCGTTTCTCTTGGAGGATCTAAATCAGTTTGTGCAGGAGAGTCTGTAGTTTTCAATATCGATAGCAGCTTTGTTGCCTATCATTGGAGTAACGGAGAAATAACCAAATCAATTATTGCAATTACAGAAGGATATTATAAATTAAGCGTTACTGATTTCAATGGCTGTATTGCCAAAGATTCTGTTTACCTCACTGTAAATCAATTCCCCAAAGTCTACCTTGGCCGCGATACGCTCCTTTGCGGAGGTTTTGGAATGGTTCTTGATGCCGGTAACGGAGGTAACAGATATACCTGGTCTACAGGTGAAATTACCCAAACAATTCGTATCGGCGAAGGAAAACAAACTATTTGGGTCCAAGTGGATAACAACGGATGCATAAGCTCCGATAGCATAAATATAGCACCTTGCCTGATTTCAAGTATTCCTAATGCATTTACACCCAATGGCGATGGCGACAATGATACCTGGAGAGTAAGGTACATTGAAGGTCGCTCGAACGTCACTGTTGAAGTGTTCGACCGTTGGGGCCGCAGAGTATTCTTTTCCAAAAACGGATTACCTGCCGGCGGATGGGACGGTTCTTTCAACGGAAGAAACCTTCCTATGGA
>CAYZNC010000012.1:0-31081 GCA_964478555.1 uncultured Bacteroidales bacterium
ATTTTATTATCGGTGGCGCTTCGGTTTACAGGCAATTCTTACCTTATGCACAAAAGCTATATATCACAAAAATACACACCTCATTGGAGGCCGATACCTTCTTTCCTGAAATTGACCCTTTATTATGGGAAGTTATTGAAAGTGAAAAGCATTTTGCAGATGAAAAACACCTATTCGATTACACATTCATGGTATATAAGAGAATTCAAAAATAGTCTCAATCTGTTTTCGTGATTATAAGCCCGTTAGGGCTGGTATATCGGTAGAAAATCATAATGAGCGCTGTGCTTTCAAAGCCCGTTAGGGCTGACATATAAATCTAATAGCGATGTAAAATACTATCTATAAGCAAATTATATAAATATGCCATTGGTACCAGCGGGAGGAATCTCCTTATTTGCTTCTTGACTGCTTCGCGCTGAGTTGTGCATCAGCCACATCCGCTTCGTCACAATATAACATTTGAAAATATTTATCTTTCTTTTTCATAAAATTTTCAAAACCTCCTCCCCTCATAATTCCAATAATCCAATAACTATTAATTATTTACCTCTCAAAATACCAACCCCATTTTTATTTCGTTTAATTTATTACCGATAGCATGCAACCATTTTTGCGTTTTCAGACACTATAGTACGAATTAACTTGAGCATGATCTTTTCAAACCGCGGCACAGAAAAAACAATTGTTCAGGGATGCCTTGAGGATAATAGACATTTCCAAAAGATACTCTTTGAAAAATACAACGATGCAATGTATACTGTCGTATTCAGGATATTGCGTAATGAAGATCTGGCGTTCGATGCTGTTCAGGAAGGGTTTATACAGGTTTTTCCCAGAATTAGCCAATACCGGTTTGAAGGCACCCTGGGAAGCTGGATAAAGATAATTATGATCCGGAGCGCCCTTTTGATTCTGCGACATGAACCTTTAAAAAATGAAGTTGAGCCGCGAAGTTTCAGGTAAATTTAATTTGATCGCCAAGTTTGGAAATTTTAAACTTACTTATGGTGAAAAACCGCTAAATCTAACTCTTTACAGCAATGCAACGGATATATCAATAGATAACCGAAAATGCCAGCCTGTGGATATACGCTTGAATGGCTCATATTGCCCGCTTAAAATTTCCGAAAGTTGCTACACGCCTAATAAGAATTGTTTAACCTCATCTTATCAGCAGTCATTAGATTAGGAAGTCTGGTTACTACAGTACACATTGCCTGATAAATCAAACAAATTAACCATCCATGCAAAATTTGGCTCCCTGAACTTATTGTAGGCTGCTCTTGAATCTTGGTTCTTATGTCTTGTATCTTGGCTCTAATATCTTATATCTCTCTTACCTATTCAACTTCTGCTTTGCCTTTATGCTGAAGTAACTGTTCACCGAACTTTTTTCCAAATTCTATGTATTCGTTTACCTTTTCATTATTGGGAAAGAATTTTTTTGCCATGGCTTCCTGCACAACGTTTAGCTTTAATGCTTTCAGGTTGGCTTCTATAATTTTAACGGCTTCACCGCTCCAACCATAGGAACCGAAAGCAGTGGCAAGTTTTCCACGGTCGCGGATGGGATTAATTACTGAGAATAATCGATATATAGGTAACAGGGTATTTTGATTAATGGTGGGAGACCCTATGATGATAGCATTTGAGCGTGTTACTTGTTCTTCAAGATCGCCAAGCATTATATTTTCAATATCTATTACTTCCACATTAAACGAACCGGCTTGTTGAACCCCATCGCGAATGATATGAGCCATTTCTTTGGTAAATCCATAAGCAGAAACATAGGTAATCAGCACATTTTGCTGGCAATGCTCGGTGGTATCGAGAAATTGCTCAGATAACACCTCGCTTTTATTTACAGCGTCTCTCCATGTACTCCTAAGGATTGGTCCGTGTCCTGTGCAAATAGTATCGATTTCAAGCGGCCGTATCTTCTCTATAGCTTTTAACATGAACTTACTAAACGGACGAAGAATCACATTAAAATAATACGTAAAGGCATCGTCGAAATCGCCCACCAAATCGTCGAACATTGCCTCATGACAAAAGTGCGAGCCAAATGAATCACAGGTAAACAGTATCTTATCCTCAACCAGATAAGTATAGATGGAATCGGGCCAATGAAGGTTAGCTGCACCGATGAATTTTAATGTCTTATTACCCAGGTCGAGCGTATCACCATCTTTCACTCTTAATGATTTGAAAGGCTTACCCATAATTTCCTGGAGGTAGTTTAAGGCCTGCCCGCTGGCAACAACCGTCGCGTTTGGAGCAATTTCAAGCAGATGTTTAAGACTTCCGGAATGATCAGGTTCGGTATGATTTAAAATAATGTATTCAATTTCAGAAGGATTAGTAACCTGTTTTACCTTTGCAAAATAGACATCCTTGAACTTTTCTTTGGCAGTTTCAATGATGGTTTTCTTTTGTGCATTTATAAAATATGAATTATAGGTAGTGCCATACTTTGTTTGCATTACTATATCGAAAGTTACAATGTCCTTATCCAGAACACCCACCCATTTTACATCATTGGTAACATCAAGTACTTTATCGTCTATCATAATAATTTCAATTAATAACTTCATCTTATAACAAATATAAGACCTGTTAAGATTAAAAACCGCAAAAATAATAAATTCTCCTTATTATTAGGTGCAAGAGTCAAGAAACAAGACCGGATATTATTTAAAATGGAATGATCGTGAGAAATTTTAAGTGTAAATATAGAAACACTAAAGGTGCCGAGAATATAACCGAATCGAACCGGTCGAGTATTCCTCCATGCCCCGGGAGAAGATCGCCTGAGTCTTTAACCTGAAGACTTCTTTTCAACAGCGACTCAACCAAATCACCCCAAATACCGAAAATACATATAATAACAGCTATTACCAACCAATCTGTCAAGGGTAACGCTTTATAAAAATGTGCGATAATAAATGCGATAATCAGGGTGAAAATTGATCCTCCTAATAATCCTTCCCACGATTTCTTTGGAGATATACGAGGGAATAAAGGATGCTTCCCAAACGTTATTCCAACAACATATGCTCCGGTATCACTTGACCAGAGTAATAAGAAAAAACCAAGTACCAAAGTTGGCTCATAACCTTGCCACGACCTTTCCGGAAAGCCACACAAAATCAATAGCGAGAACGGCACAGCTATATACAGAATTCCCAACAGGGTAAATGCAATACTATGAAAAGGGTTTTCGCTATTCCGGTAAAGTTCGCTAACCATTATCATGCTAATCAACGGTATAACAAGTAAAAACCAAACCGAACCCAAATAACCTAAGGCATATAAACAGGTTAACAGCAGGCAAAACACACCTGTGAAAATACCTAAAAATATGTTGACCCTGATATGAGAGGCTTCCAGTAGTTTATAGAACTCCCACATGGCTAATGCAGTGATAATTGCAAATAAAGCAAAAAAACTTACAGGATTGAAAAGGATAGATGCGCCCAGTACCGCAATAAAAACTATTCCGGTGATTGTTCGGGTAATTAAATTATTCAATTTTCGAATTCTTTTATCAGATTAAGTGCTTCTGCTTTGTCTTCATCTTTGATGTAAACCTCAAGTTCACCAAAAGTTGTATAGGTAGAGTCTTTTTTGTTGAAAATAACCGCTTCAATGTTATGATTCGAGAAGTTTTGCTTAATTAACTCGGCCTCAAACGATTGAGTGGTTGTATAAATCAATGTCCAACCTGCTTCCATATGTTTTCAAATCAAATTATATCCGGATCAATATTTGTAGATTTTTGTTGGGGCTCTTTGTTTTTTAAACCACTGTCCTCGTTAATTAACGCTTGCTCTCCGGCAGCAGGGTACTTACGTTTCCCAAAAATCTTTTCAAGATCTTCACTAAAAATGACTTCTTTTTCGAGTAAAATATTGGCTAACTGGTTAAGTCCTTCGCGGTTATCAATAAGAACCTTTTTAGCTCTGTTATAGGATTTTTCAACAATATTTGAAACTTCCTTATCAATAGTTTCAGCAGTTTTCTCGCTGTAGGGTTTGGTAAAGGCATACTCTGATTGACCCGAAGAATCGTAAAAACTCAGATTTCCAAGAATCTTACTCATCCCAAAATAAGAAATCATTGCATAGGCTTGTTTGGTAACTCGTTCAAGATCATTTAATGCACCCGTAGAAATCACTCCGAATACGATTTCTTCCGAAGCACGTCCGCCAAGTGCGGAACACATTTCATCAAGCATTTGTTCCGTGGTGGTGATCTGACGTTCTTCCGGAAGATACCATGCAGCTCCGAGTGAACGTCCCCGGGGAATAATGGTTACTTTCACAAGGGGATTGGCATGCTCAAGCATCCAACTTATAGTAGCATGTCCTGCTTCATGATAAGCAATGGTTTTCTTTTCATTTACAGAAATTATTTTGTTCTTTTTTTCCAATCCACCCACAATTCTGTCGACGGCATCGAGGAAGTCTTGTTTTTCAACAAATAATTTGTTTTTACGGGCTGCTATAAGGGCCGACTCGTTACAAACATTGGCAATATCTGCACCTGAAAATCCAGGAGTTTGACGTGCTAAGAAATCCAAATCAAGACTTACTTCTATTTTCAGGGGTCGAAGATGTACTTTAAAAATCTCCTTACGCTCATTCAAGTCTGGCAATTCAACGTGAATCTGGCGATCGAAACGACCCGCACGCATCAGCGCCCGGTCAAGAATATCAGCTCTGTTTGTAGCAGCCAGAATAATTACGCCGGTATTGGTAGCGAAACCGTCCATTTCAGTGAGGAGTTGATTAAGGGTATTTTCACGTTCATCATTTGCTCCAAAATTGGGGTTACGTCCACGAGCACGACCTATAGCATCTATTTCATCAATAAATATAATACAGGGCGCTTTTTCTTTAGCTTGTTTAAATAAATCGCGGACGCGCGAAGCGCCTACGCCAACAAACATTTCTACAAAGTCGGAACCCGATATGGAAAAGAATGGCACATTGGCTTCACCGGCAACCGCTTTTGCAAGTAATGTTTTACCGGTACCCGGAGGGCCAACAAGTAAAGCTCCCTTAGGAATTTTACCACCCAAATCGGTATATTTTTTTGGATTTTTTAAGAAATCCACAATTTCTTTAATTTCAACTTTTGCTTCTTCGAGTCCGGCAACATCTTTGAAATCTATTTTAACAACCGTGTCTTTATCAAAGATTTGGGCGCGTGATTTACCTACATTAAAAATATTTCCAGGCCCACCGGCAGATCCACCGCTCATACGACGGAAGATAAATATCCACACGCCTACCAGAACAACAATCCAAACCAAAGGCCCAAATAGTTCGCCGAAAATATCTTTTTGGGTCGTAAATACCGGAGTTATTTGTTCATTAGCTGGAAAGTCCTTTTGTACTTCTTTCATCTCTGCCAGAAAAGCATCAACAGTGCCTAAATTGAATTTAAACTGAGGACCGGTTTTAGAAATGGAATTCAATCCTTTGTTAAAATAGGCTTTATACTTTGGTGCGTTTAGCCTGTCTGCCTTAACGCTAATATCAACTCTTTCTTTGTTAACCACCACAACTTTTTCAACATCATGTGCTCTGAGCATTTCGTCGAACTGACTACTGCTTATTTCTTCAACATGATTCCCTATTTTGAAAAATTGAATGGAAATAATAGCCAAAATAATCAAACCATAAATCCAGTAAATATTAAATTTAGGTTTGGGGCCGCCACTCATACCATCTTTACCAGGCATAAAACCATCATTCTTTGATTTTACTTCGTTCTTTTGGTCTTTATTATCCTTGTTTTCAGTTGTATCCCTATTTTCTGCTTTATCGCTCATTATATGCTAATTCTTTTTGGTTTAAATACTCATTTTCAATTTTGCAAAAATAACCGTCACCCCACAACGCTTCCAAATTATAAAATTCCCTGAATTCTTTTTGAAAAATATGAACCACTACATTCACGTAATCCAGAAGAATCCAATGTGCATTTTCGAAGCCCTGTTTTCGCCAAACTTTCTCGTTACCCTTATCTTCAATAACTTTTTCAACCCAATTTGCAATAGCATTCACTTGGGTATTAGAATCGCCATGGCAGATAATAAAATGCCTGCATACCGCATTTTCGAGTTTTGATAAATCGATACTTATAATCTCTTTACCTTTTTTTTCTTTTATTCCTTCAATAATATAATTTATAAATACCTCTTCTTTAGTCTTTTGCAACAATTTCATTCATTAAATTTTATACAAAGGTAATCAATTTTGCTATTCTACTAATCTAAACAATTATCAGTATTTTTGAGACATTATTTATATCTATTTTTAGCAAGTCAAAAATATCCATTTGTCGTACGGTATTTAGTAGGGCAAAAATTATACAAAATAAACAATTACGACATTTTGTCTTGACGATTTTAATGAAATTTATGGATAATCCATTTAAAGAACGGCAAATTTTTAAAATTGATCAGGTAGATTCAACTAATTCTTATGCCACTACCTTACCTTCGGGTATTCCGGAAGGAAGTATTGTATGGGCTCTCGATCAGACTCAGGGACGAGGACAGGGCACCAACAGATGGGAAAGTGGGCCAGGGAAAAACCTCACCTTTAGTATTATTTTACATCCTACGTGGTTATTGCCCGAAGATCAGTTTTATTTATCGAAAGTAATATCTCTGGCCATATACGACTTTATATCACTTTTTACTGACAATGTGTCCATTAAATGGCCTAACGATATTTATGTGGGTAACGGAAAAATCGGCGGAATTCTTATAGAGAACTCCATTGAAGGACAAAGCATTGTACAATCTATTGCAGGAATTGGTATTAATATAAACCAGCGATCTTTTTCTACCTATGCACCAAATCCGTTATCTCTAAATCAGCTGACAGGCAATGAATTCGACCTCGGAGAGATGCTCAACATACTTACAGATTTGATTGCATCGCGTTATTTACAATTGAAAAAAAAAGAATACACCACAATCAATGAGAATTATCATCATACCTTGTACCGGTTGTATCAGATGGCCAATTATATCGCTAATGGGGAAGAATTTAAAGGTATGATCGTCGATGTTGAATCAAATGGAACCCTGGTAATTTGTGAAAAAAATAAAAAAATTCGAAAATTTTTGCACAAAGAAGTAGAATATGTGTTATAGGTATGGAATAAAGGACATAATATTTGCATAACCACTTAATTTTCTTTTAAAAAATATTAATTTTGTTTCTTTATTTTTAACTTGAGATGGATCAAAAATGAGTTATAAAAAATTATAAATTATTAATTGTCAACACAATATGATCGACAAAGATGAACGGGAGAAAGACCGTCAGCGTTCTGACTACTCTCAACCCACAAAAAGAAAGCGTATCTCAACAGGCAACAAATCTTACGAGAAAGTAACGTATTCCAAACCCATTACTGAAGACGTTCAAGAAAAAAAGCCTTTATATAGCAGCGATAAAACGTTTAAGAAGAGATCCGATTCCTCATATAATTCCGATAGAAATTCAGGAAAACCTTTTGTAAAAAAGGCATTTAATTCCTCTGGTAATTCGGGGACTAAAAGGCCATTTGGATATGACCCGCGACAAAAACCGCGATTCACCAAGCCTGGCAAACCAACCTGGAAGAATGACCATGCAAGATCGGGATACTCAATCAAGCAGCCTTTCTACCATTTTGACGAGGAAGTTATCAAAGGACCGATAAGACTTAATAAATATATTGCAAATACCGGATTGTGCTCCAGACGTGAAGCTGACGAATATATCTCTGCCGGATTGATTACAGTTAATGGGCAACTGATTACCGAACTTGGCTCAAAAGTTCAGCCTACTGATGAGGTGATGTATAAGGACAAAAAACTACAGGAAGAAAGAAAGGTTTATATTTTGCTTAATAAACCAAAAGACTTTGTAACTTCTGTAGATGACCCACATGCCAAACAGACCGTTATGGAACTGGTGAAAGGTGCATGTGACCAACGTATTTATCCGGTTGGACGACTTGACCGAATGACTACCGGTGTTTTACTGCTTACTAACGATGGGGAGTTGACAAAAAAGTTAACGCATCCAACTTCAAATATCAGAAAAATTTATCAGGTTTTTCTGGATAAAAATATTAAGCCCGAAGACATGCAGTCTCTTACCGAGGGCATAACCCTTAGTGATGGTGTTGTTAAAGTCGATGGTATTAGTTTTATCAATGAAGAAGAAAACAACCTTGTAGGTATCGAAATTCACTCTGGTCGTAACAGAGTTATCAGACGTCTCTTTGAACACCTGGGATACAAAGTAATCAAACTTGACCGGATATTTTTTGCAGGATTAACCAAAAAAGGCCTCACCCGGGGTAAATGGCGTTTCCTTGCTCCTAAAGAAGTAGGATTTCTTAAAATGCTAAAAATATAATAAGGAGTATTTATTCCCAATTTGAAGGGATGGTTTCGACTCCGCTCAACCACCGGCCTCGTTCACCTCACTGTTACCAGCTAATGGGATGGGGAGTTGAAACCGGAAACTGAGCGGAGTCGAAGTTTTTTAACGCTATCCTCAACGTAATTTCGACTACGCTCAATTACCGGAACTAGAACTCTCTGAAATCAGCAGAGAAATAACCTTATCTTTTTTAATTTCTTTATCTTTGTCTCCTGAAAAATTTTGTTTGTATCCATGATTTCTGTTAATCAATTGACCGTTCAATTCGGCGGTTTTGATCTGTTTAAAGATATTTCATTTCTCATCAATCCAAAAGACAGAATTGGTTTGGTGGGAAAAAACGGTGCCGGGAAATCGACGCTGCTAAAAATATTGTGCGGACTGCAACAACCTACATCCGGCGAAGTAGTTATACCATCCGACGTTGAAATCGGTTATCTGCCTCAACAAATGATTCATCAGGACGGTAAAACCGTACTTGACGAGGCACGCACAGCGTTCGCCGAAGTTCTCAATATGGACAAAAGAATACAGCAGCTTAACCTTTCTTTAACCCTTCGCAAGGATCATGAAAGTGCTGAATACCTCAACCTGATCCATGAAATCAGCGAATTAACGGATCGCTTTCACCTTCATGGCGGACTTAATATTGATGAGTCTCTTGAACAAACCCTGCTGGGACTCGGCTTTTCAACCCGCGATTTTCACCGTCAAACTAAAGAATTTAGCGGAGGTTGGCGTATGCGTATTGAACTTGCTAAATTACTTTTAAGGCGTCCAAATGTGCTACTACTCGATGAACCTACCAACCACCTTGACATTGAATCCATACAATGGCTCGAAAATTACATTAAGGATTTTAACGGGGCCGCAGTTATAATTTCGCACGATAAAGCATTTCTAAATAACCTTACCCTTCGAACCATTGAAATTTCGCTTGGAAAAATTTATAATTACAAAGCGGCCTATTCCGAATATGTAGAACTTCGTAAAGAACGGCGTGAGCAACAATTCGCTGCCTATCGCAACCAACAGAAAATGATTGGAGATTCCGAAGAGTTTATCGAACGCTTTCGTTATAAAGCTTCTAAGGCTGTTCAGGTACAAAGCCGGATTAAACAACTCGATAAAATCGACCGGATTGAGGTTGACGAAGAGGATACATCTGCTATCAATATAAAATTTCCTGCAGCTCCCCGCTCTGGCACTATTGTGGTAGAAGCAGCAAATGTTACCAAAGCCTATGGCAATCACGTTGTTCTGAATGGCGTCGATTTTATTATAGAACGAGGCGAGAAAATAGCTTTCGTCGGCAAGAACGGAGAAGGAAAGACCACCTTTTCCAAAGTCATTATGAACGAAATCGACTTCCAGGGTAATTCAAAAATCGGACATAATGTCTCAATCGGATATTTCGCCCAAAATCAAGACGAACTGATGAACGAAAATCTCACCGTACTGGAAACAATTGATCTTGTTGCGGTTGGCGATGTCCGGTTCAAAATGCGCGATTTACTTGGGGCATTTTTATTCCGGGGCGACGATGTAGACAAAAAAGTGAAAGTGTTATCAGGTGGCGAACGTTCACGTCTTGCCATGGTCAAGTTACTGCTTCAACCTGTAAACTTATTGGTTTTGGATGAGCCTACCAACCATTTGGATATGCGCTCTAAAGATCTTCTCAAGCAAGCGCTGCTTAATTATGACGGAACCTTGATTTTGGTTTCCCACGACCGTGAATTTCTGGATGGATTGGTTACCAAGGTTTATGAATTCAAAGACCATAAAATCAAAGAATTTATTGGCGGCATTTATGACTTTCTTCAAAAAAGAAAACTTGAAAACCTCAGCGAATTGGAGCGAAAAACCAAATCTGGCATCGAACCTTCGGCAAAAGAGGCAACAAGTATAAAACTGGATTATCTGGAGAAAAAAGAACAGGATAAGGTCATTCGTAAACTAAGCCAGCAGATTACCACTTCTGAACAAAAAATTGAATGGCTCGAGAAAGAGAAACAAGATATAAATAATTTATTGTCTGATCCGGCAAAAATTGAAAAGGGCTCAGAAGCTAAGCTTTATGTACGCCATGGCGAAGTAGAAAAATTATTGACAGAAGAAATGTCGATATGGGAAAAACTGAATCTTGAGCTGGAAGTGTTGAAAAAACAAAGATTTTAGAGAGTTATCGCCTCCTTCAAACCCTCAGGGTTAAGCTACGCAATCCCTTAAATCCTACCCTTCAAAATAAACCTTCATTACACATTCCTTACAGGCAAATTCAAGCCTGTACTTGCGATGGTTATCTTTTAAATACAAAGGTTCTGACCACGAATTTTTATTCTTCTGATAACGTGGGCAAGCGTCAAACTGATATTTTATGCAGTGTTTGGTAATCATTACCTGCTTGTTATTCCGTTCCTTCTGAAGTTCGAAAGCAGGTTCAATAGTTTCAGCCCCAAAACAAGCATAAAATTCTCGGGCGTGGCTATTGGATACATTATACAAATAACTTAAACTTGCCGGAATCGTAAATTTTACATCTTTAGGGCGAATTAATTGCTCCGGAGCATAGCTTTCGACTCTCACTTTTACTAATAATTCCGTAACATTTCTTCTCATTTCATTAATCACTCCCATAGGTAGAAAATACACTTCTTTTGTATTAATGACTACCTCGCATGCTTCGAAAGGGGTATCGCCTAATTTCGACAATTGGTTGACAAGGTTTTTCTTTGCGTTTTCTGTATTTTGGGCAATTTCCTTTTGCCTATTTATTCCGATACCGGATTGATAGCCATCTTCATCCATTATTTTCAAATAAAAGCCCTCGTCAGTGTCAGTAAGAGTCAAAGTAACCTCAACTTTCCGGGTAGCAGTTTTGCCTGCCAGCAGCTTTTCGAATTTCTGATCGTGGTTCCTGTATATTTCTGCTCCTACGGATAATTCACCTATTTCTTTGAGATAAATCTTTGCACCATCTATATGTTGAACGGAGGTACCCTGTAAATCATTCTTACTATCAAAATAACAAATACCATCATTATTTGAAAATGTTTCAAAATCAGAAGTGATCCAGCCGTTACCTATCGCAGTTACATAACCGATTCTCTTGCCAAGAGATTTCTGGGTAAATGGCGAACCGGTTTTTTCTTTCCGGCCGTTAATAAAGTAGGTGGTAAATCCCCTGTTGAAACTTTTGTCAGGATCAGGAATAAACTGATGGATTATTTTCCCCGATGAAGTTTTTCGATAGTCCTCATCACCATTCATAATGGCATCGAGCTTTTGACGATAGTAGGAAGTTACATTCTTAACATATGAAACATCTTTAAGACGTCCTTCGATCTTAAAGGATGAAATACCAACGGTAATTAAGTCTTTTAGATAGGCTGATAAATTCAAATCTTTTAACGATAACAAGTGTTTGTCCCTGATTAATGTATCGCCGTTCTTGTCAATCAGATCATAGCTGGAACGGCAGGGTTGCGCGCATACGCCTCTGTTACCGCTGCGTTCACATACTGCCTCACTCATGTAACATTGTCCGCTATACGAAACACAAAGAGCTCCATGAACAAAAAATTCAAGTTCAATATTGGTTTTACTTCTTATTTCCTGAATTTGCTGCAAACTCAACTCGCGGGCTAAAATTACCCTTTTTAAACCCAACGATTCAAAAAACGCAACCTTTTCCACATCCGTATTATGCGTTTGGGTACTTGCAATAATGGGAACAGGTGGTAAATCTAGCTGAAGCAGCGCCATATCCTGAATAATAATACCGTCAATTCCAGAATCATAAAGATCTCCAACCATCTTCACAGCCTCTTCTACTTCATTTTCGTACAAAATAGTATTTAAAGTAGCGTAGACCTTTGCTTTGTATAAATGTCCGTATTTTATCAGGGTTTGTATATCGCCTAAAGTGTTGGACACGGCAGCCCTTGCGCCAAATTTTGGTGCACCAATATAAACGGCATCGGCTCCATGGCTTATAGCTGCTTTCCCGTAATAAACATCACGAGCGGGCGCTAATAATTCAAGATAAGTTACGGTATTGTTCACATGACAAAAGTAATGGAATTTGGGAGAAACTGGTGTGAAAGAAAATACCTAGTTGGCCACACTCTGCCAGGGTATAACTTTAGCATACTCAAGACCTCAAAGGTTTTGAAAACCTTTGAGGTCTGCTTCGAATATAACAATTGGCGGAAAAGGCTGTCCAAAAAGGGACAGGTTCAAATCCAGCGCACTGCACTTGACCTGACAGAGTCGGCAGACCTTTCAAAGTCTTTTTTTGAACACCCTCCATTACGGATACATTTATCTTACAAACTGATAACCTTTTATACTAACTGTTCCTATGCTATCGAAAGTTTGGTTGGGTCCCTGAAACAGCTGTTCAACCAGATTAAATTGATAACTTGTACTATGAGGAATTGAATCAAACGCTGAAAGTTTACCATTAATCTTCACGGAGCGTAATGATAATCTTTTATATTGAAATTTAACAGATACCAGATCGTAGTACTTCTTTTTTGCACAATAAAAACCTATATTACCCCCACCATCTCCAAAAGTTTCAGAGGTGGAAGCAATCAGGATCACTACAAACAGGATTCTAATGAATGGGTTTTGTTTCTTGTACTTCATAGGTTTGTCCAATGGTGTCAATTTGATAAGTTAATTCGTAGGTATTCCCATTTTCCTTGTAAGTAAGGACAGCTGTAGAATCATTGAGGAAGTTAATTTTCATGTCACCGAAAGTCCCCTCGAATTCTCCTGATAATTGCATTTTGCTAAAGTCCTGATAAATTATTTTTCCGGTACTTTGATCGCATTCTTCACCACAGGAAACTGTGATAAATATGACCGCAACCAGGATAATCATCAATTTCATACCTTACGTTTTATTAAAATGTTAGTTAACTAAATTAAATATTTAATGTCAGTCACACTAATAACGAATGACAAATAAATTTTTAATTAGTTGCTTTTGGAGATTAAAAAAGCTTGTTTTTGCTTTTCAAAGCAGTCCATTCGATGGGAAATACAGCAGCTACGAAGGGTATTGATTTTATTTTGGCAGCAAGGTCGATTGCTGAAACAGTGGTTTCTTTTTCTTCTATGAATAGTAGGAAATCGATGTTTTTGAGTTCTTCTACGAGAAAACCATTTTCGCAACGGTTAGAAAGTAGGCGGTAAAAAGGTGAATCTTCTTTTCCAGCATACAAATACATGGAGAATTCCTGAAATTCTTTAAGTCGTTGGTTTAGTACCTTATGATTTTCTGTTTTGGTAAAATGGAATCCCAAATATTCATTTAAGGCCCAGGAAATACGATAATCATTCTCATGGGAGGAAATACCAAGTAGGATAATGGTTTGTTCCGGTTGGGAAATAAGCTTATGAACATTTTTATTGCTCATAAAAAACCTGGTTACTGTTTTTATTTTAATGAGGTTGCCTGACCTGTTTTTAACACATTGTAATATGCTTGTTCGGCGGCACTTTGCTCTGCTTCTTTCTTCGATTTTCCTGAACCGGAACCTATTAGCTCATCACTTATTTTTACATGCGCGATAAACGTAGGAGCTTGTTCAACTTCGGTGTATTCTTCCGCGGTTTCGAAGATAATCATTACTTTATTCTTCTGTCCCCACTCGATAATCCTGCTTTTATAGTCGGTTTCCTTTGCAAGCAGTTCTTCGAGATTAACAAAATTCTTCAGAACATAGTTAATGATGTATTTACGCGTTTTTATATAACCTTTATCGAGATAAAAAGCACCAATGAGCGCTTCGAAAGCATCGCCATACAAATGTTTTTTATGCGGATTCCGGTGGGTATTGGAAACGATAAGATAATCGATCCCCAAATTTCGGGCAAGAATGTCAAGATTAGCTCGTTTAACAATTTTTGATCTCATTTGTGTAAGAAAGCCTTCCTTTTTCTTAGGAAACTTTTTAAACAAATAATCGGCAATAACTGCATCTAATACAGCATCCCCCAAATATTCAAGCCTTTCGTTATTTACAACAGTGCCATCAAAAAATGAGACAGAGGCTGACCTATGCAGAAAGGCTATTTCGTACAGCTTAATCTTGCCAGGAGTAATCTTTAAATGATTTCGCAAAAGCAGATAAAACTTCTTATTGGGAGACATAAGAAGTTTTAGAGGATGAATCAAATGCTGTATCAATTACTATTCGAATTTTTTAATAATGATCGAGGTGTTATGACCTCCAAAACCAAAGGTATTGCTTAAGGCATAATTAACAGCGCGCTTTTGTGCTTTGTTAAAGGTTAAATTAAGCTTGTTGTCAATTTCAGGATCATCTGTAGCATGGTTTATAGTTGGAGGAACAATACTGTATTTTGTTGCCAGAATAGCAGCAATCGTTTCAACAGCACCTGCAGCCCCCAAAAGATGGCCAGTCATGGATTTTGTAGAGCTGATATTCAGCTTATAGGCGTGTTCTCCGAATACACGTTTAATAGCTTTGGTTTCAGCAATATCTCCAAGCGGTGTAGATGTACCATGAACGTTAACATAATCGATATCGGTAACTTTAAGGGATGCGTCATCCAAGGCATTGTTCATCACTCTAAAAGCACCATCGCCTTCAGGATGTGGTGCTGTGAGATGATATGCGTCGGCTGACATACCAATACCAACGATTTCTGCATAAATCTTAGCTCCTCGTGCAATAGCATGTTCATATTCTTCAATAATTAAAGCTCCGCCACCTTCGCCCATCACAAAACCATCACGGTCTTTGTCAAATGGCCGCGAAGCGGTTTTAAAATTATCGTTGTTTGTTGAAAGAGCCTGCATTACACTAAAACCGCCAACTCCACTTTCGTTAATGGCAGCTTCTGAACCTCCGGAAACAAAAATATCGGCCTTACCCAGGCGTATATAAGTGACTGCATCAATAATTGCATTGGAGGAAGAAGCACATGCGGACACTGTGCAAAAGTTTGGTCCCATCAATCCATATTTGATGGAAATATGACCAGCGGCGATATCAGAAATCATTTTAGGGATAAAGAAGGGATTAAACCGTGGAGTACCATCTCCACTGAAAAACTCCTTCAATTCCTGGAAAAAAGTGCCAATGCCACCAATACCCGAAGCCCAAATAACTCCGGCTCTTTCCCTGTTAATTTTATCAAGGTTAAGGCCGGAATCTTTGATTGCTTCATCTGCAACTACCATCGCAAACATGGTATACAGATCGTATTTTTTTGCCTCTTTTCTTTCGAAATGAGCAGCGGCATCAAAATTTTTTACCTCACAAGCAAATCTAGTTTTAAACTTAGATGGATCAAAACGAGTAATCAGCTCCGAGCCACTAACTCCATTAATCAAACCATTCCAATAATCCTGCAGATTACTTCCAATTGGCGTCAGTGCTCCAAGTCCAGTAACAACTGCCCGTTTTAATTCCATAGACTACTAAATTTAAAACTAATTATTTAACGTTGGCCTCAATATATTTAATAGCGTCGCCAACGGAGGCAATGTTTTCAGCTTGATCATCGGGAATTCCAATGTTGAACTCTTTTTCGAACTCCATAATTAATTCCACAGTGTCAAGAGAATCGGCACCTAGGTCGTTGGTGAAGCTTGCCTCAGGTGTTACTTCACTTTCGTCTACACCTAACTTATCTACGATGATAGCTTTTACTCTTGATGCAATATCAGACATACTTTTAAATTTTAGTTAATAAATGATATGGTTAATATAAAATTTTGAATTTTTTTTAACTGTGCAAAGAAATGCATTTCTTGAAAATTATCAAATAAAAAAATTGCTCAATTGATTTTTTTTAAAAAAAATATGCTTTTTTTGTGTTTTTTTAATTATAACTTTTTGATTTTTAATCAAATATTTTTCACATTTATCAACCTTAAATGAAAAAAATTGCCATTTTTGCATCGGGATCAGGCACTAACGCCCAAAAAATTATCGAATATTTTAACGAAAAACCTGCATTCGGTAAAGTGGAAATTATTTTTTCCAATAAAAAAGATGCTTATGTACTCGAACGGGCAAAAAACTATAATATTTCATCATATATTTTTAATCGTGACGAATTTTACCATACAGATAAGATTCAAAATATTCTTCTTCAACATGATATAGATTTGATTGTATTAGCAGGTTTCCTATGGTTAGTACCTCAAAATGTTCTTCAGCATTATCCAAAACAAATCATCAATATCCATCCTGCGCTTTTACCCAAATATGGGGGACAGGGTATGTATGGTGCAAGAGTGCATGAGACAGTAATCAAAAACAAAGACGAATATTCAGGAATTACCATTCATTATGTTAACGAGCATTATGATGAAGGCGATATTATTTTCCAGGCAAAATGCAAAGTTGAACACCACGATACTGCTGACTCATTAGCTAACAAAATTCACGAGTTGGAATACGAACACTACCCAAGAATTATTGAAGACTTATTGGTAAGACTTTGATGGTCAAATAAATTCATTTTATCAAGTTCCTCCATTTGCTCTTTTACAGCCATCGCAGAGTTATGAAGCAATTTCAACTCCTGGTCGTTAAGCTTCATCTCAATAATTTTTTCAATGCCATTTTTTCCAAGTTTAACGGGTACTCCAACAAAAACGTCATTTAAACCAAATTCACCACTACATAATGCACAAACTGGGAATATACGCTTTTCATCATTAACGATAGCTTCCACCATTTGGGCTGCTGCAGCTCCCGGAGCATACCATGCCGAGGTTCCCATCAAATTCACTATTTCACCACCACCCTTGGCTGTTCTGTTTACAATTTTTTCAAGAACATCAGGTTCCAGTATATCAGTAATTGGAACTCCATTAACTGAAGTAAAACGTGGTAATGGAACCATCGTATCGCCATGGCTACCCAAAATCATTGTTGTTACATCTAATGGAGATACATTCAGTGCTTCAGCTACAAAAGCTTTAAAACGAGAAGCATCCAGGATACCGGCCATACCCATCACTTTATTAGAAGCCGTTCGGGCTGCACGATAAGCAGCATAAGTCATTACATCAAGCGGATTTGAAACTACAATAATAATAGCTTCGGGCGAATATGCGATTACCTTTTCAGTAACATCCTTAACAATTGCGGCATTGGTTTTAATCAAGTCGTCGCGGGACATACCCGGTTTACGAGGAATACCTGAAGTAATAACAACTACTTCAGATCCGGCTGTTTTGGAATAATCGTTTGTAGAACCAATTACCCTGGTATTATAAAGATTAATTGATGCTGTTTGCCATATGTCAAGGCTCTTTCCCTCTGCCAAACCATCCTTTATATCCAATAATACTAATTCATTAGCTAATCCTTTATGAGCGATCACATTTGCACAAGTAGCCCCTACATTTCCAGCTCCTATTACCGTAATTTTATTCATAATAAACCCTTTACGTATATTTCAGACAATTTAATCTTAAAATTTTGTATTTATAACCATTTATAACCTCTGGTTTGTAAAATAGTTTAAAACCGCGAAGATAATAAATGTATGCTGTAAAACATAATTATTCAACATAAAAATAACAATCGTATTTGGTTAGGATTGTTCCGCATTATTGTATTAACTTATCATAGTCAACGTTAAGCGTTTGGTTGCTTTTAAAATCATATAGCGTCATCATGCGAAGGGCGTAAAATAAAATCCAGTAATTCCTTAACGATTCTACATATTCGTGTTTGGCCAAATCCTTTTCGCGCAGGGCATCGTTAAGATTAAGTACGTCTATTTTCCCTAAAAGGAATCGCTGTTTGGAGATATCGTATCTTTTTTGACCAACAGTATCAGCTTGGGCTGAAATAGCAACCTGGTCATTCTGTCTATTAAACTGTATGACCTGCATAAAAATATTTTGTTCGAAATCTTCCTGAGCTTGTTGCACCTGAACATTTACCAATTCCTGGTTGGATTGTGCAATTTTTACTCGTCCACGTTGTAGCCCCCAGTCAATAATGGGAACTGAAATTCCTATGCTCAGTTGCTCATTTTCTCCAGGTTTATCATAAGCCGAAGCAATATCACCATACGTTGATTTACTCAAACCGTATGATGCTGTTAAATTGATATTTTGCCTGTGTCCCCTGGCTTGAGCGATATCCTTATTTGCCTCCATTAAACGTCGCTGCCTGTCGATAACATCAGGGTTATTTGTTAAAGCAAGATCCATTACTTTTTGATAATCGACTTTTAAATCCGGAATGGTGTCAGGCATAACCAAAGTAAAATTCATTTTTTCATGACATCCCAAAAATGTTCTTAGCCTCGATTTTTGCAGTTCAATATCAATCTCCGCTTTAACCAGATCGGTTTTTGCGTTTAAATTACTCAACTGCATTTTTAACAAGTCATTCTCTGGCAGGTTACCGATGCTATACCTCATTTGGGCTATTTTATACAAGGTATCGCTATTATGGAAATTAAGTTGCGCAACTTTAAGATTTAATTGGGCATTTGCAAGGTCAAAGAACTTGCCAACAGCAATAATGGACACAAGTTCCAAGGCGTTAAGATAATTTTTCCTTGCTTCTTCATACATAAGCGGTTGAATTTTTCTCTCCCACTTCATACTATTAAATCCAAAAAGAGGCTGGTTAATGGTGATGTTTATTGCGGGATTTGCAGCAAATTGTCTGGATCCCTGCACATTAATCTGATCCGTCCTTTCCATGGTGCTATTTAAGGAAAGCGTACCACCAGTTAATCCAACATTTTGTGAAAGTGATAAGGTTCCCGAATAATAGTTGCTTTTATTTTCCGAATATTGATCTACAAAAACAGTTGAATTATCAGGCAGTACAATAGGCAAAGTATTTTTTTGCAACGAACGGTCGATAGCGGGAAAAATTCCGTCGAATTTTAAGCCGGGCATGTAGATGGCTTGAAAATATCTGTATTGCCAAAAACTTATCCTAAATTTATGCCTTGCCAAAATGGCATCGGGAGATTGTTCTTTAGCTATACTGAGTATATTATCGAGCGTAAATTGCTTAACCGTATCCTGTGCGGTTAGCGCTAATGTACTGATCCCAAAATAAATAAATAAAAACGCCTGATTTGCTACCATCTATTTTTTCAGATTCAATTACGGAATAGCTTTCAAAGCAATGCTTTAATTTCTTCAATTATCCGCAGCGCCAGTTTATCTGCAGTTTCTTTTGATTTACTTTCCGCATAAATCCGAATAATAGGTTCTGTGTTTGACTTGCGTAAATGGACCCATTCGGCAGCAAAATCGATTTTTACACCATCAATGTCGTTTACCTGCTCGTTTTGATACTTTTCTTTCATTTTCAAAAGAATGTTATCGACATCGATACCAGGTGTCAGCTCTATTTTGTTTTTAGAAATATGATATGCGGGATAATAAGCCTTTAATTGGGAACAAGTTTTACCCGATTTAGCCAAATGACTGAGGAAAAGGGCTATACCAACCAATGCATCGCGACCATAGTGAAGTTCAGGATAGATGACCCCTCCATTTCCTTCGCCACCAATTACAGCATTGTTTTGCTTCATTGCCGTAACAACATTTACTTCACCCACCGCAGCTGCGAAATATTTGCCGCCATGTTTTTCAGTTATATCTCTGAGAGCACGTGAGGAAGAAAGATTTGAACAAGTATTACCCTTCTGCTTTTCCAGGATGTAATCGGCCACAGCAACCAAGGTATATTCTTCGCCAAACATCGATCCGTCTTCACAAATCATAGCCAAGCGGTCAACATCCGGGTCAACTACAAAACCTGCATGGGCCTTATTTTCTTTTGTAAGTTTGGATATCTCCGTTAAATGTTCGGGTAACGGCTCGGGATTATGAGGAAAATTACCATTGGGTTCGCAATAAAGTTCCAAAACCTGGCTAACACCCAATGCTTTTAAGAGCTTTGGTATTACAATGCCGCCAACAGAATTCACACAGTCAATGGCAATTTTAAAATTTTTAGCTTTTATGGCATTCACATCCACCATCTTCAGATTTAAAACCTGATCGATATGAATCTGGGTGTAATCCCTGGTAATCGTTTTACCCAGCAAATCAACTTCAGCAAATTGATAATCATTATTTTCAGCCATTTTTAGCACCAGTTTACCATCAGCGTCGTTCAGGAATTCGCCTTTATTATTAAGTAACTTAAGTGCATTCCATTGTTTTGGGTTATGGCTGGCTGTAAGGATAATACCTCCATCCGCTTTTTCAGCAGTTACTGCAATTTCTACGGTTGGGGTTGTAGCGAGGTCGATATCAATAATGTCAATGCCCATGCCTGAAAGGGTTCCAATTACGATATTTTTGATCATTGGCCCTGAAATTCTGGCATCGCGCCCCACTACAATACTTACACGCTGTTTATCCGTTTTGCCTGATTGATTTTTAACCCAGGCTCCAAATGCAGCTGTGAACTTTACTGTATCAAGGGGAGTTAGTCCTTCTCCGGGTTTCCCTCCAATCGTTCCACGAATACCTGATATCGATTTAATTAAAGTCATATGTATAGAATTTGAAAATTAAAAAATTAAATGCTAGTTTCTAAACTAGTTAATAATCAAGATAATACCGTTAACCTGAGACCCTTCGACTCCGCTCAGGGTCCAACTCCCGGTCGTTGAGCGGAGTCGAAACGACATTTGTTTAAACCTTCAACTCCGCCCAGGGTCCGGTTCTTTATTGAGTAATGCAGACAGATTTGCTTCAAAATATAGTTTATTGTATTCCGCATTTTTGTAATAGCTCCCGGATATATTGTTCACAATTATCATCACCCTCTTTGGGAGCCCATTTAGCAAAATTTTTGTCGTTTATTGGCGAATAGGGCCCCTCTTTAAGTTCGTATACTACTGTCCCTGAAAGCAGTGGTAAAATACAATGCCAAACACGAGGAGCAATTTCGCTTGCCAATGTATTCCCGCCCTCAGAAATAATACAATGTTGTATAACATTTCCATAATCATCAAATTCGATAACCAAAGCCTTGCCTTTCAATATTATAAACACTTCCACCTTGTCAGGGTCCTCATGTTTGTGTGGTTGAATGTAGGTGCCGGGTTCCATGGCATTCAACATCCTTTGCACAACGGATTCGTATGTTTCATGAAAATTGTAATTCATTCGTTGCCGTTTGACGGATTTAGCTTTTTCAATTGTTTCAGTAAGTAATTCGTTGTGAATGGTTTTCATAAAGACAGCACGTATATTATCAAGAACACGAAAGATAAAAAAATAATAAGGAATAAATAGCCGGGATTTTACATAATAAGATAAATTTCGTAAATTGTAAAAAACAACAAGTGTAATTTCGAAACATTAATTATTTTTGGGCTTTTATTTATTAATTTAAAATAATTTGAAATGATTCATTATAAAGAATTAGGTCTAGTAAATTCACGGGAGTTATTCCAAAAAGCTGTAAAGGGAGGCTATGCTATCCCAGCGTTTAATTTTAACAATATGGAACAGATGCAGGCCATTATTCAGGCTTGTGTTGAAACTAAATCACCTGTTATCTTACAGGTATCAAGCGGAGCCCGTAAATATGCCAATCAAACACTATTACGTTACATGGCGCAAGGCGCTGTGGAATACGCAAAAGAATTAGGTTTCAATGTACCCATCGTACTTCATTTGGATCACGGTGATACTTTCGAACTGTGCAAATCCTGTATCGATTTTGGTTTTTCATCAGTAATGATCGATGGTTCACACCTTCCATATGAAAAGAACATTGAATTGACCAAACAGGTAGTTGAGTATGCACACAAAAATGACGTTACAGTTGAAGGTGAATTAGGTGTTTTAGCAGGAGTTGAAGACGAGGTATCTGCCGAACATCACACTTACACTCGCCCGGAAGAAGTTATAGATTTTGTAAAACGCACAGGCGTAGATTCATTGGCCATATCTATAGGTACTTCTCATGGTGCTAACAAATTCAAAGCTGAACAGTGCACAAGAAATTCAGATGGTATTTTAGTTCCACCACCATTACGCTTCGACATTCTTGAAGAAATTGAAAAACAAATTCCAGGTTTCCCTATTGTACTGCATGGTTCTTCATCAGTTCCACAGGATATGGTTGCCACTATTAATAAATACGGCGGACAAATGAAAGATGCTGTAGGAATTCCTGAAGAACAACTGCGTCGTGCTGCTGCATCAGCTGTATGCAAAATCAATATTGACAGTGATGGACGTATAGCAATGACTGCTTCTATTCGTGAAACTTTTATTAAGAGTCCTTCCGAATTCGACCCAAGGAAATATCTTGGACCAGCACGCGATTCTTTGAAAGAATTGTACAAACATAAAATTGTCAACGTATTAGGCAGTGCCAATAGAAGTTAAGCAGACTTATTTGTTTATTCAAATCAACAGTAAGACTGTATTTGATAAATGAAGAAAATCTAACACTTTAGTTGAACAGAATAAAATTGCGAAAACCTCAGAAATCTTAATTAAAATAAGGTTTTTGAGGTTTTTTTATTAACTTTCGATTTTTAGCGCGTTATTCGAATACAAAACCTATAAAACCTCAACCCAGCGTCCATAATTTATTTGTTTACAGGATGTAAATAAATTTTGCAGTAAAGAATTTTGCTAATTTATCATACTAAATAAGAAAAACTTCGTAAATATATATAGTAGTTTTTGCGATCAATATAAATTTAGCCCTTTAACAATATGATAATAAGCCGATTTCCCCACGAGTTTAAGACTGATGCAAAAGATTATGGTCCTGTATGTATTAAAAACATAGCCAAATATTATGGCAGGTATTATACTGTTCAGTATCTGCGCGATAAAGCTGGCGTTAACGGTAACCAATTTTCATTTCTCGATTTAAGTCACACAGCCGAAAGCATTGGCCTCAGGTCGCTTTTAATAAAAGCCACCATTAACGACCTTAAGGACAAACTTGTCCTGCCCTGCATCCTTTCATTGGATGAAAACCGCTTCGTAGTGGTTTACAAAATTCACAAGAATATCGCTTATATTTCCGATCCTGAAAAAGGGTTATTATTGTGTCCCATTGATGAACTTGCAAAACAATGGCTTGAACCCGGTGAACAAGCCGGCAAGCTTTTGCAACTTGAACCTATGGCTAATTTTAAGCAAATCACAAAGGCAGAAAAACAAAAACGGTTTAAAACATTCCAAAATCTGTTGGGGTATTTGATCCCTTACAAAAGAAGTCTTTTGGTAATGTTGGCCATTATGCTTATTGTTACTTTCCTGCAATCGATTCTACCTTTTATTTCAAAAGCAATTATTGATGTTGGCATACACACCAATGCCATAGATTTTATCAACCTGATGCTTATTGCGAACATCGTAATAATTGTAAGCATCACACTCTCAAATATTGTTCGCGATTGGGTATCGCTTCACATCGCCTCACGTGTGAATATTTCCCTGGTTTCGGATTATCTGATCAAACTCATGAAATTGCCTGTCAGCTTTTTCGAGAATAAATCTGTTGGAGATATTTTGCAACGTGGCAATGATCATGAGCGTATTCGCAATTTCATGATGGATAACTCAATGGGCCTTATATTTTCATTATTTACTTTTATCGTATTCAGCATTATTTTGTTTACCTATAGCCATGTTATTTTCTTGATGGTTGCGGTGGGAACTCTTCTTTATGTGGGATGGATCAGACTTTTTTTAAGACTACGTATTAAGCTTGACTGGGACCACTTCAATCTGGTATCGAAAAATCAAAGTCATTGGGTAGAAACCATCAGTGGTATACAAGACATTAAAGTAAATAATTACGAAAAGCAAAAACGCTGGAAATGGGAAGCAATTCAAGCTCAACTTTACAATGTAAACTTGAAGTTGTTTTCGATTAATAATTCACAAATGCTTGGCTCTCAGTTTATAAACAGCATGCAGAATATGCTCATAACATTTTATTGTGCCAGAGCAGTTATTAATGGGCAAATGACTTTTGGAATGATGATTTCGACACAATTTATTCTTGGTATGCTTAACGGGCCCATATTACAATTTGTAAGTTTTATACAATCTGCACAGTACGCAAAACTAAGTTTTATGCGAATAAATGAAGTGCAGGATTTAGCAGATGAAGATGAAAACCCTGATGCTAACAACATTGAACTTCCTAAAAACAAGAACATAATCATCAGCAACGTTTCTTTTCAATATGAGGCTAATGCCTCTTTTGCGTTAAAAGACATCAGCCTTGAAATTCCTGATGGCAAAGTAACCGCCATTGTTGGCGATAGTGGAAGCGGAAAATCAACTTTGTTGAAGTTGCTTTTGAGGCTTTACAAACCTACGCATGGAGACCTGTTTATTGGAAGTATGAACATACACAATGTAAACTTAAAGCAGTGGCGTGATACTTGCGGAGCTGTATTGCAGGATGGTAAAATATTCAACGATACTATTTTAAACAATATCGTGTTGGATGATGAACACATTGATTATAACCGGTTGCATCAGGCCGTAGAAATTGCTGCCATCCGGTCAGAAATAGAAGAATTAGCACAGGGCTATCAAACTCTCGTGGGTGAAATGGGTCGTGGATTGAGTGGGGGACAGAAACAACGTTTATTAATTGCGAGAGCACTGTATAAGGAACCTCAATATTTATTTTTTGATGAGGCTACCAACGCGCTTGATACTATTAACGAACAAAAAATAGTAAAAGCACTAGATATGGTATGCAGTGGAAAAACTGTGGTTATAGTAGCTCATCGACTAAGTACCATAAGAAAAGCCCATCAGATAGTTGTTTTGAAAAACGGTGTAATAGTTGAGACCGGTAATCATGAGTCGTTGATCCAAAAGAAAGGACATTATTACGATCTTATCCAAAGTCAGGTTGACCTTGTCAAATATGTTGAAAGATCGAAACAGGAAATTGCAGTTCGAAAAGAACTGGCAGAAGTGTTAAAAGCTAACAGAAGTAAAAAAAGAGATAAAGTACGGGAAGCAAGCCGGATTATAACACCGTAAATCGAACTATTTTCAGCGTATTGTAGATCTGAATGGGATGAAGAAAAACGAGCGAAGCGAAGAGGTAACAGATATCATCGAACGTATACCGAACAGTTTTGGGCGTTGGGTGATGTTTATAGTTATTTTCCTGATAGCCTGTCTTCTTTTATTTGGTTGGTTCATTAAATATCCGGATACTATAAAAGGTCAAATAGTTATTAATGCTCAACACGCTGCAGTAAAGCTAATTTCCAACACATCAGGCAAACTTATATTAAGAGGATTTAAACCGCAGGACAATATAAGTGAAGGCGATTACATAGCAATTATTCAGAATTCAGCGAATACCGCAGATATGGTAAAGATTATGAATCTGCTGAATGCCTTTAATACAGACAATAAATTTCTCGCTAGTAAAAGAAACCTATTCCCCGAAAAAGTAGCCTTGGGTGAGGGCAGTTTAAAATATTTTACATTCGTTGATGCCTTAATGAAGATTTGCAATTACCAGGAAAAAAATACGTTTGAAAAACAAGAGGAAAACCTAACCAACTTTATCGCCGAGGAAACCGAAATGCTGGAGCAAAACTATAAAAGCAAAAAAATTAAAGAAGAAGTGCTAAACATCTCCGGAAAAACTTTACAAAGAGACTCTTTAATGCGAAAGCAATTTTCGAACAATGCAGTTTCAGAAGCTGAAATAGAGCGGTCTAGAATGAATTACCTTACTGCAAAAGATAATTATCAAAATGTAAACAAGGAAATTACATCACTGCAAATGCAAATTAATGAGGCGAAAAACAAACTGGACCAGTTGAGGATTGAAAAGGACGATAAAGAAAAACAAATGAGACTCGACCTGATCTCTTCATACAATGATTTAGCAGACAACCTCAAGCAATGGGAACAAAAATACGTTTTCAAAGCTCCTTTTGATGGAAAGATAGAATACTCAAAATTCTGGGCAGATAACCAGTTTATTCAGTCTGGTGAAGAGGTTTTTACGATTGTTCCTAAAAAAAATACAATTTTGGGACAGGTGCAGTTACCAGCTAATGGCGCTGGAAAAGTAAAGATAGGTTGTACCGTAATTATAAAATTAGACAATTATCCCTATTTGGAATATGGATCGGTGAAGGGGAAAGTAAAATCGGTAGCCCTTACCCCAAATTCCTCTAAAAACACACAGGGAGATTCTGAATCATACCTGGTGCAGGTAGATTTACCCAATGAATTGACAACAAATTATGGTACCAAACTGGAATTTAAATATGAATTAAAGGGTACCGCAGATATAATAACAAATGACAGACGCCTGATGCAACGGTTATTCGATAATCTAAGGTATACAATAAATCAATAGCCTTCTGGGTTTAACCTCCTTATTCGCCCCTAAATCCCTTAAAGGGGACTTCCTTACTTTCAAGCAGTTGCGCGAGCCCCCTAAAACCTTCGTTAGCTATAAGATTTTTATAATAAAATTTACCTTTCCTGGTTCACGCTTGTAACGTCAACGTTTTTCATTGGATTGGCCGTAAGCCTTTTGTATTCGCTTCTATTTTTAAAGATATCACAAGCAAGGTAAAGCGCCTGACGAAATGATGACTCAGATGCCAAATCCTTACCCACAAGGTCATAAGCTGTACCGTGCGCAGGTGAAGTTCTGATGATAGGCAATCCTGCTGTAAAATTAACTCCTTCCTCAAATACAAGTGCTTTGAACGGAGCCAAACCCTGATCGTGGTACATGGCTAAAACGGCATCAAACTTTTTGAAATTACTGGAGCCAAAGAAGCCATCTGCCGGATAGGGACCCACTGCAACAATACCTTCATGCTTAGCTTTGTCAATGGCAGGAATGATAATATCAATTTCCTCTTTTCCAATTAATCCCTCGTCTCCTGCATGTGGATTTAAGGAAAGCACAGCTATGGTAGGTTTTTGAATTCCAAAATCCACTATCATAGACTTATTTAAAATTCTTAGTTTGGCGAGAATATTATCGACTGTTATCAGCGATGCAACATTTGCCAAAGGAACATGACCGGTAACTACAGCAACTTTAACAACCTCACTAACAAGAATCATCAATGCTTCGCTCCCATTGCCAAATTCTTCTTTCAAAAATTCAGTATGTCCCGGAAATTTAAAGTTTTCAGATTGAATATTATGCTTATTAATCGGACCTGTTACAATGGCGTCTATTTTTTTATCTTTCAGATCTTTAACTGCGGCCTTCAAGCTTAACAAAGAAGCTTCTCCAGCCTGTGGTGTCGATTTTCCAAGTTCTACCCTGATATTATCGTCGAGGCAATTGATAAGATTAGCACGTTTACTGTTTGCCTCGTCCGCATTACGTATCGAATTGAGATTGAAACTGCCCAGGTTCAATGCTTTACGGTGGTATGCAACAACTTTGGGTGATCCGTAAAGTATGGGTGTGCACATGTCATAGATCCTTGGATCAAACAGCGTTTTTAAAATAACCTCATAACTAATGCCATTGATATCTCCCTGAGTAATGCCTATTTTGATTTTCTGATCCTTCATTCTAAAATAATTTTAAGTAATTGGTCAAATGACTGGCCGTAGGCCGAGATCAATCTGATTTATATTTATATGCTTAGTCCTTGTTTATTTATTAGTTAAATTTCTGTAATACTTATTCAAAAAACTATACAAAAGCCTCACTCCCATCCCTGTAGCTCCCGAACCCCTGTAACTGTCAGTTTTACTTAAAAAAGCCATACCAGCAATATCGAGGTGAAAATAAGGATAATTGGTAAAATATTCAAGAAATTTTCCGGCAGTAATTGCCCCGGCTACATCCGACCCAATATTTTTCAGGTCTGCAATATTAGACTTGACCATTTCACCATATTCCTCCCAGAAAGGGAATACAGCAACACGTTCATATACATCGTTCCCGGCTTCAACAATTTCCTTTACTACTACTTCCGAAGCATTTCCCATTCCCACAACACCTACTTCTCCAATTGCACGATGCGCAGCACCTGTAAGTGTGGCAAGGTCTATTACCAGTTCAGGATTGTATTGCTTTGCATAACTGAGTGCATCAGCAAGAATCAATCGGCCTTCCGCATCCGTATTCAATACTTCAACCGTTGTGCCATCGAACATGGTTATAACATCACCCGGGGAGTAAGCATCAGGCCCTATCCTGTTATCGGTAGAAGGGATTAAACCAATTACATAAAGTGGTAACTTTGTTTTTGCTAAAACATAAATTGTTGCCGAAACCGCTGCAGCTCCCGCCATATCTGATTTCATGGAGTCCATGCTATTGTGCGTAGGTTTAAGGCTATATCCACCTGAATCATAAACAACGCCTTTGCCAACCAGTATTACAGGTTTGGTGTTTATTGCATTATCCGGTTTCCATTCAAGCACAGAAAATGTAGGTGGTTTGGTACTTCCCTGATTCACCGCAAGTAGACCTCCCATTTTCAACGACTCTATTTTTGATTTGTCAAAAACCTGAGTTGTAAATCCAGCTTCTTTTCCCAGTTTTTGAATTTCCTGCGACAACAGTACCGAAGTAAAAACAGATGCAGGCTCATTTACCCAATCACGTGCAATATAAACTGCCTTCACCAAAACCTCTAATTTCTTAATATCATTGTCAGTCAATTTTGCAGAAACTAATGCAAGCTCTTGAAGTACAGAAGCCTTTTCTCCGGCGTCTTTAAAGTACTTTACAAATTGGTAATTACTTAATAAAAGACCCTCTGTTAAAGCCAATATAAAATCTGGGTCATTCAGATGATCGGCAATAGCGACCTTTTGGGATTTGTGTTTTTGAATATATTTACAAATAGAAAAGCCTGCATTTCGTAAACTTTCCTTAATCTGATAAGGACTTTTAGACTTATCCATAAACTGAATAATAATCCAATTTGTGTATCTGTTTAAAAAAACCTGGTTAGCTTTATTTCCAGATTCCTTTTTTATATAGTCAATTTCTTCACCAGTTAATTCCAGATCAGTTAATGAAGATTCTTTTTCAACTAAAATTACAAGGTTTTCCTGGTATGTTGGGGAAGAAATTTTTCTAATCTCAACTTTTTGCATTTCATAACTTTTAAAACAGGTGCAAAGATAAAGTTATTTCGCGATAACCTGCGTTGTTTTATTCTTAACTTTGCAAGCTAATAATTCAATCTTTACACCTTGATTATTAACGATTTATATAAGAAAGCGCTGTCGCTGGAATTTCTTTCGTTAGAGGAAGGTCTTTTTCTATACCGCGAGGCTCCTACCTCGGCATTGATGCAGGTTGCATATGAAATACGCAAACTGCAAATTCCTGAAAATACAGTCACCTGGATGATCGATAGAAATGTGAATATCACAAATATTTGTATTTCGCAGTGTAAATTTTGTAATTTTTGCCGGATAACCAGCAGCTCCGATGCTTATATAACTACATTGGAGGAATATAAAGTTAAAATCGAAGAATTGTTCAATTTTGGAGGAGATCAACTTCTGCTTCAGGGGGGCATGCATCCGGGTTTGGGTCTCGACTATTATGTTGATTTGCTTGGCCAACTTAAAAGTAATTTTCCCCATCTAAAATTACATGCCCTGGGGCCACCGGAAATTCATTATCTGGCAAAAAAAGCAGGGTTATCTTATCTGGTTGCTCTCAAGGAATTGATGAAGGCCGGTTTAAATAGCCTGCCCGGTGCAGGTGCGGAAATACTGAGTGACAGGGTGCGAAGGATAGTTTCGCCGGCGAAATGTACCACAAGTGAATGGCTCGATGTTATGCGCGATGCTCATCGTTTGAATCTGCCCACCTCAGCAACCATGATGTTTGGGCATATTGAAACTGAGGAAGAACGTGTTCAACATCTGGTAAATTTACGCCAGGTTCAAAGTGAAAAGCCTGCCGGTTCTTACGGTTTTATTGCATTCATTCCATGGCCATTCCAGGATGAAAATACGGTGTTAAAGAAAAAAATGAATATCACAAATGATATAACCCCGGAAGATTATGTCCGGCTTATTGCCATAAGCAGGATAATGCTGCCGAACATTCGGAATATACAGGCGTCATGGTTAACCGTAGGCAAGCAAACTGCACAAATTACCTTGCATGGTGGAGCAAACGATTTTGGTTCAATCATGATTGAAGAGCATGTGGTGTCGGCAGCCGGTGCAAATCATGCATTTAATGCCTCAGGCATACAACAAGCTATCAGGGAAGCAGGATTTCAACCCCAACGAAGAAATCAGAAGTATGAAAAGGTGGGGAGTTAGAGATGAGCTTTTTGATTTCACCTCACATCGCTATAAAAACTTATGATTTCAACACCATATTCCGCGATTAGACCATAACATCCTATGATGCCCCAATTCTCTCAAAAAGACTATAACAACTTATGATTTCGACCCCAAACTCTCCGCCAGGAGTCGGACAGGCATTAAAAAAGGGGCTTTTGGAACATTCGTATAGCCACTGGTTGCTGAAGAATAGCAAGTTTACTATAACTCTAAAATTATAAGTTATAAGAAACCAAAGCCCTCCTGTTTTTAGGAGAGCCTGTCCGCCCACTGGCGGAGTTGGGAGGTC
>CAYZNC010000012.1:31181-39636 GCA_964478555.1 uncultured Bacteroidales bacterium
AAAGCCCTCCTGTTTTTAGGAGAGCCTGTCCGCCCACTGGCGGAGTTGGGAGGTCTGTAGTGAGAACTAAAGGCCCACTGGCGGAGTTTGGAGGTCTATTTTGCCCAGCTATAAGCTCTTCTAGAATATTAAGCCCTAAAGTTATCACCCTACTCCGAAGTCCAGATAATCAGCGCCTGCCCGGGTGCGATAAAGTCGGAGGTAAGTTTATTCCATTCACGGATATCAGCGGGACTGCAATTATATTTCATAGCAATTTTATGTAAAAAATCACCTCTTAAAACTGTATATATTGTTTTATGCGTTCGGGCATGCTTTGAGAGGGTATCAGTCTTTCCAAGTGTTGATAAAATTGAATTTTCGTAAACCAGATAATCGGAAACCAAATTTTTTGGGAGTATCAGCAGTTGTTTTTTAGTAGTTTCAGGAATAATGTCCAGTTTGTAAGTAGGATTTAGAAATCTCAACTGATCGGCAGAGATCTTAATATTCTCGGTAATTTGTGTAAAACTGATGGAATAATTAAGTTGGAGCGTATCGATATTTTCGTAGGTAAAGACAGGCTTTGTGGGTTCAATATTGTGTTCATGCGCATAAGTCATAATATAGTTCATGGCCAGAAAGGCAGGTACATAATTTTGGGTCTGCTCCGGTAAGTAGGGCAGCATTTCCCAGAGGTTGGTTTTGCCTCCGCTGCGTTCGATTGCATTTCGCACTACTCCAGGACCTCCATTGTACGCAGCCAAAACAAGATGCCAATCGTGAAAGGTTTGATATAGATATTTAAAATAACGGCAGGCCGCATCCGTTGATTTGAACACATCTCTCCTTTCGTCAACATAGGAACTTATTTCGAGATCGAACATCCCTGCTGAATTATAAAGAAACTGCCATAAACCAACAGCTCCCGAAGAGGATTTAGCCAAGGGATTAAGACTTGATTCCACCACTGAAAGATATTTAAGTTCAAGCGGGAGATCATATTTATCTAAGTAATACTCAAAGATGGGAAAGTATAATTTTGCTAAGCCAAGAATTTTCGCGGTTTCTTTTGGTTGTTCAATGATATATCGCTCAATGTATTTTCTAACCAGCGGATTATATTCTAGTTCTAAGGGAGATTTTTTAGCAAGTATGGCAAAACGATATTCGTAAAACATATCGGGGTAGATCTTAGACGTGTCCACACAAACCAACACATTTCCATAGCCATTGAAAAATCCTGGTATCTGAATAATCAACAATAAAATCAGGATTCTCAATTTTTGCATTTATCAAACATTTAGGCTTCGGTTAAATTATTAGCAAACAGTTAATATATAACTAATTACCACACTATTGCCGATTTTTTTATAGGTTTATAAAAACAAAAACCTGCCGCTTGAAAAGTTGTTTTCAACTGACAGGTTATTTCATCATCCAAAAAGTTCTAGTCCTTTTTAGGCTCTATCGTTTGGTGTGCTTCATCATCAGTTTTAGAAGCTTTTTTAAACTCTTTTACACCTTCGCCCAACCCTTTCATAAATTCCGGAATCTTTTTTCCTCCGAACAGAACAAGGATTGCAATAAATATTAACAGAATCTCTGTACCACCAATTCCATGCATATTCTAAATAATTAATTAATTTATAATAAATATTTTACAGTCACAGAAATCACCTACAAAGCAATGGATTTTTTATGAAAACCGCAAAAGATTATTTAAATAATTTGCGAATATCATTACCATTAGCAAAAATTAACAATGAAAACACAATGACCATACCTACAATTTGAGCATATTCCAGAAATTTATCACTTGGTTTACGGCCTGTGATCATTTCATAGATAAGGAATGTTACATGCCCCCCATCTAACGCTGGTATAGGCAATATGTTCATAATAGCAAGTATGAGCGATAAGAAAGCTGTAAGATTCCAAAATGCCTGCCAATCCCATACCGGTGGAAAAATCTTAGTAAGCGTAATAAAACCTCCAACTGATTTATAGGCTTGGGTTCTTCTGTTGAACAATAATTTGAATTGTTTGAGATAACTTTTCATCTTATTGAATCCTTTGGAAATACCAGCAGGTATAGCTCCTAAGAAACTATAATTAAGTTGCTTGAATACAAAAAAGCTATCTGGTCGGCTACCAAAAATTCCAATTAAACCACTTGGAGGAACCTCAACATGAATGGGCACGGTGTCATTTCCGCGTAAAACGCTTATAACAACGGAGTCCTTTCTATAATGGTATACAGCAGCTCTGAATTGAGCATAGAAATCAATCGTTTTGTTATCGAATCTTATTATTTTATCATCCTTTTTGAAACCTGCTTTATCAATAACCGAGTCTTTGCGTAATTCATTAACAAAAAAAGGTATCTTTTTATAAATGGAAGTGGTATCGGGAATAATAAATTTCTGATTAATATGATAAGATATTGGGATAGTTACGGTTTTATTCCCGCGTAAAACACCAACTTCAATGGGTCTTTTCTTATATTTGGTAAAAGCGGTTATAAATTCATCATAAAATTCAGTTTTTTGACCATTGAATTTAATAATCCTGTCTCCTTTTTTCATACCTGATTTAAGGCCTTGCGAATCTTTTTCAAAATCACCAATAACAAAGGGTATTCGCGGAGCAATAAATTCAGGATCCTTAAGTAATGAAGGAATAATACTTTCCGGTAAAACAACATTTTTAAGTTCGCCACTACGCTCAACCTGAATGGTTTTATAATCATCCAACACAATGTCGGGAATGATTTCAAAGAAATTATCAATTTTTTTATGGTCTACCGTTACGATTTTGTCTCCATTCTGAAGTCCGGAGTTTATAGCAAGCGAGTCGCACATGATTCCATATTGGACATTTTGGGTAGGCAGGTATTCTTCACCCCAAACATATAAAACCATGGAATATATAAAAAGTGCGAGTATAAAATTAACCAACACACCTCCAATCATAATGAATAATCGCTGCCAAGTTGGCTTTGAACGAAATTCCCAAGGTTGAGGAGGCTGTTTTAGTTGTTCTTTATCCATGGATTCGTCAATCATCCCTGAAATTTTCACATAACCTCCCAGTGGAAGCCAACCAATACCGTACTCAGTGTCACCTTTTTTGTATTTGAACAATGAAAACCACGGATCAAAAAACAGATAAAATTTTTCAACCCTGGTTTTAAATAATTTTGCAAAGGTAAAATGACCTAATTCGTGCAGAATAACAAGAATTGAAAGACTAAGTAGGAATTGAGCTATCTTTATAAATATTTCCATAATTTATTTCGATTCGATTGTTAAGATTTTATCAGGGAATGACTAAATTTTTTAGCTTCCTCATTGGTTTCTTTATAATTTTCATAATCAGGGCTTGCAATATAAGGTATTTTTTCGAGGGTTTGTTCAATAATATCTGACATTTCGAAAAACCCAATTCTATCGTGTAAGAAAGCCTCAACTACTATTTCATTTGCTGCGTTAAGCACACAAGGTTTATTTCCGCCCTGATGCATGGCTCTAAATGCAAGTTCAAGATTACGAAAATTTGTTCTATTGGGAAGTTCAAAGGTTAGTGAAGGATATTTGGTAAAGTCAAATCTTGCAAAACCCGAAGGCAACCGTGAAGGATAACCCAAAGCATACTGAATGGGGAGACGCATATCCGGTAAACCCATCTGTGCCTTGATTGATCCATCGTAAAATTGGACCATTGAATGAATAATTGATTGTCTGTGAACTACAACATCAATTTGATCGGGTGTTACATCGAATAACCAACGGGCCTCAATGACTTCGAGTCCTTTATTCATCAACGTTGCCGAATCAATTGTGATTTTGGCTCCCATTTCCCAACAGGGATGTTTCAGCGCCTCCTTTTTGGTGACCGTTTTTAAATATTCAACATCCTTATCCACAAATGGTCCACCCGAGGCTGTAAGAATGATTTTTTCTATGCTATCGTGTAACTCACCCTGAAGACATTGAAATATAGCAGAATGTTCCGAATCTACGGGTAATATCTTTACCTGATTATCTATAGCAAGCTTTGTAATAAGTTCACCGGCAACCACCAAAGTCTCTTTATTGGCAAGTGCGATATTTTTCCTTGATTTGAGTGCATTGATTGTCGGCAGCAGGCCGGAATAACCAACCATAGCTGTAAGAACAATATCAATAGAGTCAAGCTTAACTATTTCGGCAATAGCATCAAGCCCAGCCATAACATTAATGGGATAGTGAATCAGGGCTTCATGTAAAATCTGAAATTTAATGGGATTACCTATTACAACATATTTTGGGACATATTTAATGGCTTGTTCAATCAGTAGTTCAACATTATTAAATGCGGTAAGTACTTCTATTTCGAACCTATCCGGAAAATTATTAATAACATCAAGAGCCTGAGAACCGACGGAGCCTGTTGAGCCCAATATTGCGATTCGTTTTTTTTCTAATAAATTCATTATTTAATTCCGTCAACCTAGTTAAAAACAATATAATCCTGCGGATTAATCGGCTTTCCGTTATACCATAATTCGAAATGGAGGTGTGGGCCCGTAGTTAGTTCACCGGAATTACCTATGATTGCAATGGCATCTCCAGCTTTAACCTGATTACCCTCTTTTTTAAGAAGATTGGCATTATGCTTATACACGGATACAATATTATTCTGGTGCTGTATTTGAATAATATAACCGGTTTCTATTGTCCATGAAGCCATAATAACAGTGCCATCAAGAGTTGCCTTAACAACCTCGTTCGGAGAACCCACAATATCAATGCCGAAATGATTTTCCTTAGCATTGTAATTGTTTGTTATAATGCCTTTTACCGGTGGAAAAAAATGCATATCCGAGATTTTGTTTTCAGCCTTATTAGTAGCGGCAACCGAAAAATTGAATTGTTCTTCTTCCTCAATGCGTTGTCTGAGTAAAGAATCATGCACCGATTTAGTAAAGATAATATTCTTATATGTTTTGGCAGAATCCTGCGGATTATCATATTTTATCGGTTCTCTGCCAGAAATTAAAGTATTTAAATTAGCGAAATATTGATCGCGGAACTGCAATTGTTTTTGAAGTGAATCCAAACGCATTGCATTAAGAACAATCGTTCTTCTCATATCTTCATTAGGATATCCCGGTATAAACTCTCTCAATGGTGTAAAAGCAATCAAAAGGGTTACAATAATAATTAGCGACACAGAGACTGTTCCAACAACCGAAAGAACATTTAACAGCGACAATCTTAAATGCCAAACTTCTTCAAACGTATTATCATTAAAAAAAACAAGTCTGTATTTATGTTTTAACTTATCAATGATTAGTTTTCTGCGTCTTACTTTATTTTCAGGTACCATACCGTTTAGTTAAATCATTAGATAACGGAAGTAAACTCAAATTAATTGTATTACTTTAACTGCTTTAGGTTCAGAGCTCCATAAACCATGCTGAGTACACAAACACATGGCTGTGAGGTTCATACTTACATCATGGGCTACGATATAAAAGTCTACTTCGGGGTTTGATGGTTTATTTCCAAAAGTACCAGGGAGAAAACGTGTTTCAGCTAATAAGGTCTCTCGATTCCATAATTGAATATAAGTGATAAAATGGTTAAAGTCGTCGGGATGAACGTAATCAGTGCCTATTTTTACTTTAACCGGAAACTTATCGCCTTTGGAAACTTCATCAGCACAAAAAATTACAGGAGTATGCCTGTCAAAATAATCTTTTCTGAGTTCCTTCTCTTCTTTCTCAACATCAACAGCTTTAAACACGCGAGGCATTGAATTTTTCTTTAATTTTGAATAATAATTCATCAAAAATACATTATTTTTTTGAGATTACTAAAAAGTAAGCTACATTTGCACTCGCAAAAAACGATACTTCAAATCAAAGTAAAAGATATATTGCGGGGTGGAGCAGTGGTAGCTCGTTGGGCTCATAACCCAAAGGTCGTCAGTTCGAGTCTGGCCCCCGCTACAAGGAACCTCAGTTTTACTGAGGTTTTTTTGTTTGTAGGAATATTTATGTAATTCTTTAAATTGATCCTAAAACTATGATTAAATAGTTTGTAAAAATCCAGGTTCTAATCCACCACTGACCGAACATTTAAAAACTAGTCATTCCGGTTTTTGTTGTCTACTTCCAACCGTTAAGAACTTTATTAATTTATTAAATAAATAAAACTTTATTCCATGATTATTTTTCTAATTTTGCATAAAGGCTTATTAGTATGAATCAATCGTTATTAACAAGGTTATTCAAATCCATTGAGGGTGAATCTAATGCGCCCTTAATGAAGATAGCCTTTAGTATAATTGAAGATGAAAAAAGTAAAGGGCATATAAAATTAGCTAATAAATTAAGTAATATATTAAATGAAAATATCGCAAATAGCGGTGAAATTAGATCATCTTTTAAAATCCTAAAAGAAAAATCTTTTAGCATTCCAGTTGATAGAAGGTATAAACTTCCTTTAGCAACATATATTGAACGTGATTTTCTAAGGCATGAAATGATACTGTCCTCTGAAGTGGAGAGCAAAATATTAAGGATTGAGAAAGAATACCTTGCACGTGAAAGATTAGCTCATCATGGATTAAAACCTCGGAAGAAAATTTTATTGTATGGTTCGTCAGGTTGTGGCAAGTCAATGATGGCGGAACGAATCGCTTGGGATTTAGGATTACCTTTTTATAAAGTACGTTTTGATTCAATCATTTCATCATATTTAGGAGAATCAGCTTCTAATTTAAATAACCTTTTTTTAGGTATAAAGGATTATCCATGTGTATTATTGTTGGATGAATTTGACATTATTGGCAAACAACGTAATAATTCATCTAATGACGTTGGTGAGATCCATCGAGTTGTAAATATTTTATTAGGACTGTTAGAAGAATATGATAGTGAAGGGATATTAATTTCATCAACAAACTTAGAGGGAAGCTTAGACAATGCTTTATTTAGGAGATTTGATGATATCATTGAATTACCTAAACCAAGTGAGAGTGAAATTGAAAAGCTTTTAATCTATTCCTTTTCTGCATTAAAGTTAAGTAATAATATAGACATAAAGAACTTTTCTACTAAGATGTTAGGTATGTCATATGCTATCATTGTTAAAATAGCATATGATGCCGCTAAAAAAGCAATAATAAACTCAAAAAAGGAAATTATCATTGAGGACTTAAATATTGCGTTATTGGAAAACGAAGCCCTTAATAGATAATGAATGGAAAAGTTTCCGCATCTAAATTTTATTCAAAAATTATTTGGAAAACCTCGCTATTTTGGAAATGGTGGTGAAAGTCCAATAACAAAATTAAATAAATTAGATAGAGATTGGCATGGTGAAACTTTACAAAAAAGCACCTTAAAGATAAGGTCTGATTGGAAATATTCTTATGAGCAGAGGCTATCTCAACGCCTTGCTAAGATAGATGAAACGATTACACCTGTTTTTCTTCAAATTAATCCTGATATTATTAATGCAGCTTTTGATTTAAATTCATTTGGTATAGAAATTATCTCAGAAGAAGAAAATGGCTTTATTATTGGAGCTTCTTTTGATAATTTACGTTCTCTTGAAGAAAAAATTAAGGGATTTATTACTTCTGATCATGGGACAGGCAAGATAGCGGAGCTTTGGAAAATTATGGATGGCAATCGTGAAGTATGGAAGCCAGAACATATATTATCAGAATATTTATATTCCAAATGGAATGAAATCAGTGATGATGAACAATATCGTATAGAAGTATCTATCGCATTTGCTAAACCAATGGTTAAAGAACCGGATCCTATTATGCAAGGCGGAATAAAAAGGAGTGAAAAATATAGAAAAAAACTATTAGAAAGAGATGACCTATTAATGGAAAGACAAAATCATTTCGAAGAATTCATCAGTCATTACGGGAATCTTGAGAGTTCATATGTCGAATTAGAGGATAGCTTTGGTTGCGAAGTTATAATTAGTGGGAAAGGTCTAAAAGACTTAGTTGTCAATTATCAATATGTTTTCGAAGTATCCGAGATCGACCATGTTACTTGTGCCATAGGAACAGACGGCGGTTATTCTGAATCAACGTTTAATATATTACCACCTAATACAAATTCAACTGAAGTAGGAGTAATCGACAGTGGTATAATGGAAAAGAACAAATATATTGCTCCTGCAGTTAAAACAAATAATTCAAAATCTTACATTGAGGGTGAAGACTCAACAGCTGATCATGTAAAAGGTGGAGGTCATGGAACAAAGGTTGCTGGTGCAATTCTTTACCCTAAAGGCATTTCAGGAAGTGTTTCACCATATCTTCTGCCTTGTTTTATCAGAAACTTAAGAGTTCTTAACGATCATAACTTTTTGCCTCACAAATATCCTGCAAGTTTAATGCAAACAATAGTCAATGATAATGAGGAATGTAAGCTATATAATCTTTCATTAAGCTCAAT
>CAYZNC010000013.1:0-38133 GCA_964478555.1 uncultured Bacteroidales bacterium
TACCGACGATGAAGTCAGTTGCTTGCAAAAGATTGGCGGATTTTATGAATCCATAGCTAAAAATATAGATGCCAATAATGATGGTGTTCCGGATGTTTTAACGAATACAGAAATAATGATATGCACACACTATAACATGAATGTCGGGCATTGGGGCTTAAACACGACCCCACCTGTACTTACGGATACCACTCATTATTATGTTAACTACGGATTGGAATTCGAAGGCGGTTCGGCCCTCACTTTTTCGAATGGCAATGTTAGTCTGTCGGGTCCCAGTGACAGTCCCTATACCGATATTATCAAATGGGGGTTTATGATGGCTCCGGATTGCGGTGGTGGCAGAGGATTTCTTGCTTCGTTCAACAGATTTGGGGTACCTCCGCCGGATTATCCATTGGGAAATAATTTTCTACCATTTAGAGATGGAACCTATACCTTAACGCTCGATGGCAATAGATCGTACACACTCGATTATTCCTGTGTCGACGTTAGATTTGACCTGGTCAATATTATACCAACCTTGCACACCAATGTTGATGGCAAACTTACTTCTGTAACTTTCGAGTATCGACTTACGAATGGGAAAGAAATACTCCCCGCAAATCTCCTTACGGAAGTTTCAATAGGGTTTGAAGATAAAGACACCTATCAGTTTTACATGTCACAGAAGAGATTAACCGCAGCAACGGGTTTTAAAGTATTTACTCCCGATGCCCCGGTAGATATATCAACGCTGTTTAAGATGTATGTGGATTATGACGATTTATTAGGAAATACCTATGTTTTAACATTTAAATAATTTAGTGGAATTGGATTGATGTACGAGTTCACTGTCATCTAATTAAGAAACTTTATAAACCTTATTTTCGTTGCGGTCATTTTTTGCAATTGTATATTCTTAAAATTTTGAACAATACATTTAGCATTGATGTTAAGGTCATTGAAAAAGTAGAAAAAATGAAAACAGCATCCGTAAGAAAGTCACCCTTATTGATATCAATGATTTTGATTTTCTTTATCATTTCCTGCTGCCACGATGCGGATCATTTAACGCAGTCGCAATATGCAATGGTTAAGCACAGTGTTCAGCAAATGACAGATTCAATTGCCAAAAATGTTTCCGATAAAGGGCCTGCTGCGTGGCTTCTTTATTTTGAAAACACACCCGGTTTCTTTATGGCATCGGAAGGTCAATTGGCATTTCCGAATATAGAAACAGCAACAAATTTCATCCATCATACGCTTGTCAAAAGCATTCATAAAATTGAGTTACATTGGAAAAGTATCAGAATTGACCCACTTACCACCAAATTAGCAAGCATAGGAGCAATTTTTCATGAGGATATCACGGATTTTTCCGGAAAGAAAATACCTGTGGATGGATATTTTACAGGTATTGCACATCAAACTTCCCAAGGTTGGAAATTGTATAATGCACATTGGTCAACTGTCATTACACGCTAGTACATGTTTTATGCCCAAAGGCTAACAAGAATTGCAACGCATGCCATAATATCAATGATTCCATTATCACACCAAAAATCGGAAATGATCCGTCAAACATAAACCCCGCAATGCATTATTCAAGAATTTAAACAAAAAAGTTATTGAAGATCACCTTTTTTTTTGTGGAACATTTTGGAAATAATATTTAAATTTGAATTACAAAATATTTAACATTGCGTAAATTAAGGGTTGAAAATTGTAAATCATTGCCACTAAGTCACAAAGACATGAAGGTTCACCAAGAATAACTTTGTGATATTTGAGACTTAGTGGCTTTGTGGCAAACATTCCAATCCTTTAATTCGTATTACTAAAAATTTTAAACATGATTGATCGAGAAAGAAAAAGGTTAGTATGTACTATTTTAATAATAGCTTCATTTGGTATAATCATACTTTTATCTTCTTGTACTCATTGTTCGGATTGCGCAGATAATCTGAGTGCAGTTTATAAAAATTGTAAATACAAGAATAATGATATTGTTGTTTTTGTTAATGATGCAAGTGTGGAAAGAAGGGAAACAGTGTCATTGGGGTACACTCCCGTACCTGATCATTATTGTTATTCAACTACAGGTAATGAGCCTGTTTGGCAGTTGGAATGTGTGGGACGATTGAATATTCAATTAGGAAATTATAAAATAAGTAATGAAACAAACTTATATACGCAAAGTAAGGTGCAAACTGTTATTTCTTTTTTTGATATAGACTTGACGGATAGCCGGTATACATCAGAAATATCCGATTATAACTATAATGGCAGTATCGTAAAAACGAAACATTTTACACTTGTGGACGCTGAAGATATTAATATGCAAGAATATTGTATCGATTGCAGAATTGCATCATCCGATAATCAGTTATTTAGCTTCTCAGTAAATAATCTGGGGACCATTGAAAACTGGAGATTAAAATAAATAGCATTTTTAGCCAAATTATACCTGTAACATTTTTTAAATTAAACGGTATATGAAAATCCTACCACTTCGCAAAAAATTTTACGAAAGATATTGAAAATCACCTCATTTTTTGTTGGAAATTTGAAAAATAATGTTTAATTTGATATGGTGAACAGTAAAAATGGTAACTACTTAATTTTTATAAAAATGAAAAAAAATAATTTAATATTAATGGTTTTTGTTTGTTTGACAGTTCTGATATCATGTATAAAAGATATAACACCTACAAGCTTAGAAATAACCGTGCAGGACAATTCAGGTAATATTGTTTCAGGGGCTTCAGTAAAACTGTATTCTTCGATCTCAGATTGGACCAATGCCACAAATCAAATAGGAGCAACTCAATATTCAGATGCATCGGGGAAAGTAGAATTTACCGGTTTGTCCAATATCAAGTATTACTGGTATGTAGAAAAGGATTGCCAGAATAATTTTAATGGTACCAATACAACAGCATCGGCATTGGTTGCTGAAGTAACTAATTTAAGTAGTGTAGTTATTTCAGGTACAGGCACATTAAAGCTCGTAAGCAATTCGAGTTATCCTTACAGTATATACATTAACGGTACCTATGCATTTGATATGAATGGAGGAACCATAGATTATGAAGATTTTATGCCAACCGGCTTTTACACCATAAGAGTTTTACAGGTAAGTGGTTATTCCGGTTACCCAACCGACGAAACCTTTACCGGAACACTGGGTTGCGGAGCCACACTAACAACAACGTTTCCGTAGGAAGAAGACTAATCTATAAAGCCCTAATGAAACAATTAATAATATTTTTTATTGTTAATTTCTTTGCATGTGCATTCGCAGGACAAAAGCTGCATCATAAAGTTTTTGCCCGCTGTGGCTTATTGATGATTTTATCATTTCACTTTAAACCCCGCCATCTTCCAATTACCAAAAAATTTACGCTGATTGTAATTACTCAGCAGTCTGCTAATGTCGCGGGCATAATACAGAGCGTTTAATAAACTTCTTTTTTAAAAGTCATCCCCGAAATTTTTATCACAATTTCAGCACCAAAAGATCTTCTGATTTGTTCTTTTGTTAAGCCTACTTTGTATGAAATTGAACGTTAAGAACGAAACATCTACCTTAAAAGCGGTCGTTTTAGGACAACCCGGATCTATAGGAAGGGTGCCGGCTCCCCAACAAACCTACGACGCCAAATCGTACGAATCGGTTACGAAGGGCGTATATCCAACCGAAGAAGCTATTTTCAAAGAAATGTCCGCCTTCGAAAAGGTGTTGCTGAAATATAAAGTTCAGGTATTTCGCCCGCGTATTATTGAAAATTGCAACCAGGTATTCGCCCGTGATGTCGCATTTGTGATTGACGATAAGATTATCTATTCTAATATTATTCCCGATCGCGAGGATGAAATAGAGACTTATGACGAGATTTTTAGTCATTTTGCATGCGATAAAACTTACATGTTGCCCGAAAATGCTCATGTGGAAGGAGGCGATGTTGTCTTATACAACGATTTGGCCTTTGTGGGGTTATATACCGGCATCGATTATCCGCAACTGAAAACGGCACGAACTAATTTGCATGCTTTCAACTTCCTGAAAAATCTTTTACCGGGGAAAAGTGTTATTCCTATAGAGCTAAAAAAGCACGACACCAACCCCCTATTAGGTGTTTTACATTTGGATTGTGCTTTTATGCCTGTTTCGCACGATAAAGCTATTTTGTACAAAGATGGATTCCGGTACGAAAAAGACTATCATTTGCTGGTAACCCTTTTTGGCAAACAGAATATTTTTGAAATCACGCAGGAAGAAATGGTTTACATGAATGCCAATGTGTTTTCAATTTCCCCTACGGTAGTGGTTTCGGAGCAAAATTTTGTACGCCTGAACAATCACCTCGAAAACCAATGGGGTTTGACGGTTGAACGTGTTCCTTATTTCGAAATTTCCAAAATGGGAGGACTTTTGCGGTGCTCAACCATGCCGTTGGTGAGGGATTCCTAAAACATGTGAATTATGTAACTCTTAATTTTAATTGTGTAACTCTACGTTATGCAATAAGCCTACCTTTTGCCAACGAAATGCGGGAATTCTCATGGTACTAACCGGCCTGTAATTTACCATTTTACATTTTGATTTAGGTATTTTAATCTGTCTTTTACAACCGATAAAAAACAAAACACGCACACAAATATGAACCTTCAAAAATGAAACATCTGGATACATCTGAACTGGAAGTTTCATCTTTATTGGAAACTGTCTTTCAGAAATACGGGTATGATTTCAGGCAGTATTCCGAAGCACATATTAAGCGCAGGATACTGAACAGAATGAAGCTTTCAGGGTTTAATGAGATTGCTCAATTGCAATCGAAGGTGCAGCACGATGAAACATTTGCTTCCGGTTTTTTACTGGATCTGTCCATAACGGTAACCGAAATGTTTCGCGATCCAGGCTTTTACAAATCATTACGGGTAAACGTTATACCTGTTCTAAAAACCTATCCTTTTGTAAAAATATGGCATGCTGGCTGTTCTACAGGAGAAGAAGCTTATTCCATGGCGATTATTCTGCAGGAAGAAGGATTGTACGACAGAACAACGCTATATGCCACAGACTTTAATCAACAAGCCCTGAACCATGCAAAAGATGGAATTTACGCCAACAAAATGATGAAGGAATATACAACCAATTATCAGTTATCCGGCGGAAAGGAATCTTTTTCATCATACTATGCATCAGATTATGAAAGTGTTATCATGAACCAATCGCTGAAAAAAAACATTGTTTGGGCAAATCATAATTTGGTGACGGATAGTGTATTTGCTGAAGTAAACCTGATATTGTGCAGAAATGTGCTTATTTATTTTAAAAGAAATTTACAAAACATGGTGCAAAAGCTTTTTCATGAAAGCCTTACGAATGGTGGTATTTTATGCCTTGGATCAAAAGAGGGGTTGCGTTTTACGGATTTTAATGAAAATTACACCGAGTTGGATAAATTACACCGGATATTTAAAAAAAAATATTGACAACACACTATCAGGCAATTGTAATAGGGGTCTCCTCCGGAGGAATAAATGCGATGAAAATCATATTTTCGCTTTTACCAAAGGAATTCGACACGCCAATTATTATTGTGCAACATGTCAGTCCTCGTTCTGAAAACGTATGGATACAACTTTTAAATAATAAAAGCAACCTCCATATTAAAGAAGCAGATGAAAAAGAAAAAATTGAACGAGGTTACGTTTATATCGCTCCTCCTAATTATCATTTACTGATTGAAAAGGATAAAACATTTTCCCTTACCATTGATGAACGTGTTAATTACGCGAGGCCATCGATCGATGTACTGTTTGAATCGGCTGCGGACGCCTATAATACATCATTGATAGGAGTGGTACTCACAGGTTCTAATAACGACGGAGCAAAAGGTATCAAACGAATACAGGATTGCGGGGGGTTAACAATTATTCAGAATCCGGATACCGCTGAATCCGCATATATGCCTGCATCAGCTATTGCCGCTATACGGCCAGATTATATTTTACACTTGAATGAAATCGTCGATTTATTAATAAAAATAACACAAATTCAACCATATAAATAATAAAAATGAACCTGACCATTGGAAGAAGGATACTCATAGGATTTATTGGTTGCGCCTTGATACTTGTTGGGGTAGCAATTTTCGCTTTTAAAAACAGCGCAAAATTTATTACTTCAAACGATTCGATAAATCATACCAATCAGGTTTTGTTCGAATTTGAACAAATACTGGTCACTTCCATTGATGCCGAAACCGGTACAAGAGGTTTCATTATTACGGGAGATCGTAATTTTCTGAAACCTTTTATTAATGCCAATGCAAAAGGAGTTGAACACCTCGATAAAGTAAAAGAATTAACAAAAGATAATCCCAATCAGCAAAAGAACATTGAGGAACTTGAAAAGCTATTCAGCATGCAGGTTTTTTATTTTAAAAAGAGCATCGATCTTCGTACTACGAATTTTGAAGGGGCCAGGGAATTAATTGTTTCGGGTGAAGGAAAACAAATAGAGGATCAAATAAGAAAGATAATTGATAACGCACAGGCAATAGAACACAACTTGCTTGTAGAAAGAAAGCATAGTAGTGATAATGATGTCAGCACTTTTAACATTATTTTTATCATATTAGTACTGCTCATTTTGCTCACGCTTGTAGTGGTGTACAACGTAGTTACTAAGAATTTAAGGGCACTGAAAATTGCTGAAGCGGAAACTGCCGGTAAAAACTGGTTACTTACGGGTAATACAGGGCTTAGCCAAGAATTAATCGGAGTCCAGCGTATAGAAGAACTTGCAAATAATTCTATTAGTTTTTTATGCACGTACTTGAAAGCGAGTATTGGGGCTGTTTACATTTTTAATGATAAGGATAGTTCACTCGAGCTTCATGGGCAATATGCCTTTTTGTCTCCGAAAGACACAAAAGGAAAAGTCGCATTGAATGAAGGGCTGATAGGCCAGGCCGCACGAGAACAGAAAGCAATTTTGTTAACCGATCTATCCGAAGAACAAATACGCATCACTTCATCTGTAATCAATGCCAAACCAAAACATTTACTTATTACTCCTTTTTTATTCGAAGGTAAAACATTGGGAGTAATCGAAATAGGCAGTCTAACAGCTTTTAACAAAACCGAAACGGAATTCATCAATGTTTCGATGGATCTTATTGGCATTAGCGTTAATTCGGCTTTGGATAGAAAACAGATTTTGGAATTGCTTGAAGAAACCCAACTTCAGAGTGACGAGAAGGAAAAACGTGCAGCTGAGTTAGGCATTGCGAACAAAGAACTTGCCTTTCAAAACGTCGAGAAAGAAGACAGGGCCTCAGAGTTAATCGTTGCGAACAAAGAACTAGCCTTTCAAAGCGAGGAGAAAGAAAAGCGAGCAGCTGAATTAGTCATTGCAAACAAAGAGCTGGCCTTTCAAAACGTTGAGAAAGAAAAACGGGCAACTGAGTTGGCAATTGCAAACACCTACCTTGCCTGTCAGGCTGAAGAACTTCAAACGCAGCAGGAAGAACTGAAACAAATGAATGAAGAACTGGAAGAACAGTCGCAAAATTTGATACAGCAGCAGGAGGAATTACAGCAGTCCAATGAAGAACTGGAAGGACAAACCCAGTCACTGGAGGCAAAAAATGATGAGGTTGAAGCCGCAAAAAGCGACATTGAACAGAAAACAAAACAATTGGAAATAAGCAGCCGCTACAAATCGGAATTTCTTGCCAATATGTCTCATGAATTACGCACCCCCTTGAATAGTTTGCTTATACTTTCAAAAGATTTATCAGAAAATAGAAAACACAACCTGGATGCTATACAGGTTGAAAGTGCAGAAATAATTTATAAAAGTGGAAACGACCTGCTTGTTTTAATTAACGAAGTTCTTGACCTTTCAAAGATTGAAGCAGGGAAAATGTCCATTAATATTGAATCTGTGTTTCTAAGAGATTTTGCGAATGAACTCATTCGAAATTTTAAACATCACGCCGAACAAAAAGGATTGAAATTATCGTGCAAATTAGATAACGACTTGCCCGAATCCATTCGTACCGACTTGCAGCGTTTGAATCAGATATTGAAAAATCTTTTATCGAATGCTATTAAATTCACCGAAAAAGGAAGTGTAAGTTTACGTATGGAACGGTTTAGTGAAAGTAAGGTGATCGTTTCCGTTACCGATACCGGTTTAGGTATACTGGAAGAAAAACAAATGGCTATATTTGAAGCTTTTCAGCAAGCAGATGGAGGAACTTCCAGAAAATATGGCGGAACAGGTTTAGGACTTTCCATCTCACGTGAACTGGCTAAATTACTTGGCGCCGAAATCAAAGTGAGCAGCAAGATCAACGAGGGTTCCGTTTTTTCAGTGATTATCCCTATTGAAATACAATCAAAAGAGGAACTTGTTAAAACCGATACCACAAAAGAGCCTGCTTTATATAAACATGGTTCCAGGGAAAGCTTAAAATTCCTCAATTATCCTTCTATAGCCGACAATAGAAATACAATTACCAGCGATGATAAGGTAGTACTCATCATTGAAGATGATCTGGCATTTGCCTCAATACTTTTCAAACAAGCCAACAAAAAAGGTTTTAAGTGTTTGTTGGCCGCAACAGGTGAAGACGGACTAGTACTAGCTGCAAAATACAAACCTCATGCGATTATACTCGACATAGGGCTGCCTGGCATCAATGGACATCAGGTGCTGGTGGAATTAAAAGCAAACCCTTCTGTACGGCATATACCGGTACATATTGTTTCGGCAAATGAACGTTCGCTGGAACCGATTAAAGAAGGAGCCATCGAGTATCTGATGAAACCGGTAAACAGAAATGAACTGGAAGAAGCCTTTAACAGAATTGAGAATTTTGTTAGCAGAAAAATAAAAAACCTGCTCATCATCGAAGACAATGCAGATTCTCGGAAGGCAATGAAAATGCTCATTGGGAATGGCGATGTAAAATGTTTTGAAGCGGCTAACGGCAAAGATGCCCTGGCAATGTATCAGGGAAACCATATTGATTGTATGATATTGGATATTGGCTTGCCTGACATGAGCGGGTTCGACTTTATTCATAAACTCGAAAAGATAAATGGTCAAAATGTTCCGCCGGTTATTGTTTACACCGGCAAGGAGCTTACAAAAGAAGAAAACAATGAACTTCAAAAATACGCCGAGAGCATTATTATCAAAGGTGTAAAATCGGAAGAACGATTGTTGGATGAAACTGCCCTATTTCTTCACCGGACAATCAGTCATTTGCCGAAATCAAAACAACTGATTATAAGTAATTTGTACGATAAAGAATCATTATTTCACGGAAAAAAAATATTGTTGGCGGATGATGATTCGCGAAATGTATTTGCATTATACAAAATATTAAATGAACGCGGAATGGAAATTATAAAAGCAGAAAATGGGAAAGTTGCATTGGATATGTTGGCTGTGCATCCCTACATAGATCTCGTATTGATGGACATTATGATGCCGGTAATGGACGGTTACGATGCAATGAGACAAATTCGAGCCCAGGGAAAGTTTAGGAAACTACCTGTAATTGCACTCACCGCAAAAGCAATGAAAGATGACAAACAAAAATGCATTGATGCAGGCGCCAATGATTACATCACCAAGCCAATTGATGTAGAACGATTACTATCATTGATGCGGGTATGGTTGAGCAAGTAGGCGCTTCACCAATGGGACTTAAATTTGAACTAACACATAATTTTTTGAAAATGAAAACAACCAGCCCTGTTAAAATTTTAATGGTCGATGATCGTGCAGAAAATTTGTTTGCCTTAGACGTAATTCTTACCAATGAAAATTACGTATGTGTGAAAGCAATTTCAGGTGCTGAAGCTTTAGAAACTCTTCGACACGAGCACGGTTTTGCACTTATCTTAATGGACGTGCAAATGCCCTATATGGACGGATTTAAGGCTGTAGAGTTAATTCGTAAAATAGAAAAACTAAAACATATTCCGATTATTTTTTTAACCGCCAGTATGGATACTTCTGTGAATATTTTCAAGGGATATCAGGCTGGTGCTGTCGATTATATGATTAAACCCCTTTCTCCGGAAATATTAAAAGCAAAAGTGGCTGTTTTTGTGGACTTGTATAAAAAGAATCATGAATTATCAGTTCAGAAGAAACAAATGAAAACGCTTAACAGCGATGTGGCCGATCAGAAACGAATTGCAAAGGAATTGAAAGAGGCGAAAGTGTCTGCTGAGTTAGCCACTTTAATTGCAGAAGAAGCCAAAAGTAAAGCTGAAAGTGCCACTCAAATTGCGGAAAATGCCGTGAAAGCGAAACAGCAATTTTTATCAAACATGAGCCATGAAATTCGAACTCCGATGAATGCGATTATCGGATTCACGAAAGTCGTGTTAAAGACAGATCTGACAGTCAAACAAAAAGAGTATTTAACCGCCATAAAAACCAGTGGCGATGCTTTAATCGTGCTTATAAACGATATACTCGACCTGGCAAAAGTAGACGCGGGGAAAATGACATTTGAGCAAACACCTTTCAAAATGGCAGCGTCCGTATCTGCCATGCTTCATTTGTTTGGAACAAAAATTCAGGAAAAAAACCTGGTGTTGGTTACAGAATACGACACTAGAATTCCCGAGATTTTGATTGGCGACCCTGTACGTTTGCATCAGATTATTTTAAATTTAGTAAGTAATGCTGTTAAGTTTACCACAAAAGGGAAAATTACGGTAGGTGTATGTTTGCTCAATGAAGATAAAGAGTGTGTAACCATTGAATTTAAGGTTACAGATACCGGAATTGGAATACCTGAAAACAAAATAGAAAAGATTTTTGAAAACTTTGAGCAAGCAGCTAACAGCACCTCAAAAATTTATGGAGGAACGGGTTTGGGACTTGCCATTGCCAAACAATTAATAGAAAGACAAGGAGGAAGTATATATGTAAAAAGTAAAATGAATAAAGGTACCACATTTGGTTTTAGATTGAGTTTCAACAAAACAAACCTTATGGGTGAATCAGAAACAGAAATTGCGGAATCGGATAAAGTTAAAAACATCAAAGTATTGGTAGTTGAAGATATGGCCCTCAATCAGCTATTGATGAAAACCTTATTAGATGATTTTGGACTTGAATATGATATTGCCGGTAACGGGAAAATAGCAATCGAAAAACTACAATGTAATTCATACGATATCATTTTGATGGACTTGCAGATGCCCGAAATGAATGGGTTTGATGCTACAGATTACATTCGCAACACGATGAATTCTAAAATCCCCATAATCGCTTTAACCGCCGATGTAACCACAGTCGATTTGGAAAAATGCAAAGCCGTTGGTATGAATGATTATATAGCAAAACCTATCAACGAGCAAATATTATACAATAAAATAGCCGCGTTAGTAAAAAAACCTTTTCCTGTATATGATCAGGGAGAGTTTCCGCTCGTTAATTAAATTTTTCCCAACCTTAATGGTCACATTACACAATTATTGAACACTGGAGAACACTAAAAGCTTTTAAATTGTTTCTTGTTAAAGGGAAGAAATTGTTTTCTAGACAGAAATTTTAAATAGTACAGGACGGTTATAGCCCCTTCTTAAAGCCTGTCCGACTACTGGCGGAGGGTTGGGGTTGAAACCTTGAGCTATAGCCGACTTCTTATCTTGTTTTGTTGTTAAGCCCAGAGTTAGTGGACTTTTAAGGGTATTATATTTAAAATTCCTTGTCGTTTGGCCTCAAATAGTTAAATAAATTTAACATTTAGTCATGACAGGCAACCCAAAGCAAACAACATCCAACATCCTGATGATTGAGCCCGTTTCCTTCGGGTTTAACGACCAAACGGCCGTAAATAATTATTTTCAGCAACGCGGTAATTTGTCCGATGCTGACATTCAAAGCTGGGCGCTTGTAGAATTTAATCAGATGGTAGCAAATCTACGTTCTAAAGGATTGAATATAATTGTTGTGCGGGATATATGCAACCCCCCCACACCCGATTCCATTTTTCCGAACAATTGGATTTCGTTTCATCAGGATGGTCGGGTGGTTCTCTATCCAATGTATGCCGAAAACCGCAGGGCGGAGAGAAGGACCGATATTATAAGTTTGCTGACAGAGGAGGGTTTTAGATTTTCAGATATTGTAGACTACACCACTTTTGAAAAACAAAATCGTTTTCTGGAGGGAACTGGCAGTATGGTTTTCGATCATGTGAACAAAATTGCCTATGCAGCATTATCGGAACGAACAGACAAAGCAATATTTTTGCAATTTTGTAAAGATTTTGATTTTAAGCCAGTTTATTTCTTAGCTCATCAAACAGTGAATGGGAAAAGGCTTCCCATTTACCACACAAATGTGATGATGTGCATCGGCGATCTATATTCAATTGTTTGTTTGGCAGCTATTGACAATAAAAGTGAACGCGATTTGGTTATAAATTTATTAATCCAAAGCGGAAAGGAAATAATTGAAATGTCTGATGCGCAGATGCAACAATTTGCATGCAACATGTTGCAGGTGGAAAATAAGAAAGGATCTCGTTTTCAGGTGATGTCGCAATCAGCTTATGATACATTGACACAGCAACAGATTGAACGCTTAATATCTTACAACAAGATCATAACAATAGCCATCCCAACCATTGAAAAATACGGAGGCGGAAGTGTACGATGTATGATGGCGGAGGTGTTTTAGAAACCCTGAGGGTTTGGGACCAATTACTGAGCTGCGGTGCTATAATGTAATCTTATTGTTTAAAAATCTTTTAACTATGAAAAACACAAACCTTTCTGCTTCCCAACTAATGTCCCTCGAAGACCAATACGGTGCTCACAATTATCATCCGCTCCCGGTGGTACTCGATAGAGGAGAAGGTGTGTTTGTTTGGGATGTGCAAGGGAAAAAATATTACGATTTCCTTTCTGCGTATTCGGCGGTTAACCAGGGACATTGTCACCCGAAGATTGTAGCCACGCTTATTGAGCAAGCTCAGAGACTCACTTTAACTTCGCGGGCATTTTATAACAGTCAGCTGGGCAAATACGAGGAATTTGTCACCCGGTATTTCGGATATGAAAAAGTTCTTCCGATGAACACCGGTGCTGAAGCCGTGGAAACTGCCATTAAACTTTGCAGGAAATGGGCGTACGAGAAGAAGGGATTGCCTGAAAACTCAGCTCAGATAGTTGTCTGCGAAAATAATTTTCATGGGCGAACCACCACCATTGTTTCGTTTTCTGCGGATTGTGCGGCCTATAGTCATTATGGACCGTTTACACCGGGGTTTATCATTATTCCATACAATGATGTCGGTGCTCTTGAACAGCTATTAAATAAAAATAATCACATTGCGGGCTTTCTGGTGGAACCGGTACAGGGCGAAGCGGGGGCGAATGTTCCTGACGACGGTTACCTGAAACAATGCTTCGAACTTTGCAAAAAACACGAGGTATTGTTTATTGCCGATGAAATTCAGACAGGCATTGCCCGCACGGGTAAATTACTGGCGTGCGATTACGAAAATGTGCATCCTGATATTTTGATTTTGGGTAAAGCTTTATCGGGGGGAGTGTATCCTGTTTCTGCTGTTTTGGCTGGCAAAGAAATTATGGATGTTATTCGTCCCGGGCAACACGGCTCTACTTTTGGAGGAAATCCTTTGGCAGCAGCGGTTGCCATTTCGGCTCTGGAAGTAATCAGGGATGAAAGGCTGGCCGACCATGCATTTCAGTTAGGGTTGCTTTTCCGTGAAGAAATGCGCAAATTCTGTGAAACCTCACGAATTGCCAGGTCTATTCGTGGAAAAGGATTGTTAAATGCTATGATTATCAATAATGAAGGTTATAGTGATCTGGCCTGGGATATTTGTGTTAAACTTTCCGGGAATGGCTTACTCGCAAAGCCCACACATAAAAACATTATCCGCTTTGCACCACCTTTGGTTATTACTGAGGAGCAATTGCTGGAATGTTTGGCGATTATAAAGAGTACGATTAAGGAATTTGAGTAGCCTTTGGCTTAATTAGACCTCAAAGGTTTTCAAAACCTTTGAGGTCTGCTTCGAATTGGAATTTTGTATTGTACTACTGTTCGGAGAACAGTACTTAGTGCGGAGATCCCGTGACTACGGGATTCGCCCAGCTCTGTAGCTTAACTTTTCGCTTCATAATTTTAGTCATTATTCTTTCGGAGAGCGGTAGCGTTTTTTGTGTAACGATCTTTATAAATTTTCACACAAAAAATTTTGAAATTCAATCCTAATTTGTAAATTTCGAAAGTTAATCCATTCATTACGAACCCTTACAAACCGGAATTATGGCGAATCCATCAACAAAAGATCCCCCAAAATGAAGAGATAACATGACTTTGGCTTCTCGTCTTATGTCTTGGCTTTTGAATCTTATGTCTTTTTTACAGGTGTAATCAATTTATTTAGTTAGCATGTATTCCACATCAAAGCCCCTCCGAGGCTTTTGGCTAAAAGTTTTTCTTTTGCCGGGAGCAAATTTAATGTTTTGTTTATGTATTTCTTATCGTGTACTTGCAGGTGATGATAACTTTCCAGCTGGAGCCAGATCGGCTGGAGTTTCAAATGCTTCCGTTACACTAACCGATGGTTGGTGTACCTTCAATAACCAGGCAGGCTTGGCCTACCTTAATTCAGCTGTTGCGGGGTTGTATGTTGAAAATCGATTTTTGGTTAAAGAGCTATCCATGCAAGCCGGAACGCTTGCAATTCCGTTCAAGCCAGGTACTCTTGCGGTTAGTTACCGTTTTTTTGGATATTCAAAATATTATGAATCAAAAATTGGTCTTGGTTTTGGTCGAAAATTTTCTAAATATTTCGCAGCCGGCATACAGGTAGATTACTTGCAAACCCACATAGCCGAAGGTTATGGTAATTACAATACGGTTGTTGCAGAGATCGGTCTGTTGGCAAAACCCGCCAAAAACTTTTCCATCGGCTTTCATCTTTTTAACCCAAATCGGGTAAAGCATAAGAATCTTCCTGAGGAAACCGTGCCAACAGTGGTGAGATTTGGTTTAGGATATAGTTTTGACGATAAAGCTCAGCTTCTTTTTGAAACGGAGAAAGATTTGGATCAAAAACCTGTGTATAAAGGTGGAATTGAAATTGCTTTGCTTCATCAGCTTTTTTTTCGCAGCGGTTATGCAACGGGCTACGAGCAACTCTCGTTTGGGTTGGGCTGTAAGTTAAAGAAACTCATTGCCGATATTGCTTTTACACGACATTACATGCTGGGGTTTACTTCACAAATTTCGTTAGGATATGAGTTTTAAAGCCAACATTAGAAAAATCGCTTTAGTTTTATTTTTTTGGCTTCTTCATTTAACTTTACATGCACAGGATTCGCTTGAATATGCAATTTCGTCGTTTCAGGAAGTGATTACCGAAATAGCCATGCGTTCGGAAGAAGGATCCGATATTGATGAGCTATCCAATATGCTTTATGATCTTGCAGCTAATCCGGTTTCGGTTAATACCGCAGAAGATGAGGATTTCGAGAGATTATTCTGGTTAAACGAATTTCAAATTCAAGGCATACGCCAATACATGCTCAAATTCGGCCCCCTAGCTTCAAAGTTTGAACTCAGTTACATTCAGGAGCTGTCTGAAGCGGATGCAAAGCTGTTAGCTGTATTCCTTACGTTTGACATGACTAAAAAGGAGTTTCCGGTGAAGCCCGCGAACATAATGCAATATGGACGACACAGGCTGGTGCTGCGGAGCATGTTTATACCGGAGGTACAAAAAGGTTATAAAAACTGCGGAGATAGCTTGAGCCATTTTACCGGCAGCAGGCCTTCTTACTACTGCCGTTACAATTACCGGTTAAATAGCCGAATTTACCTGGGTTTCACGGCAGAGAAAGATGCCGGAGAACAATTCTTTTCCGGAAGTAACCAATCGGGTTTTGATTTTTACTCCTTTTATGTGCAGTTGAATAAGTTTAAGTTTATTAAAACCTTTGTTCTGGGTGATTACCGGATAAATTTCGGACAAGGCCTTTCGGCTTGGTCGGGTTTCAATTTTGGTAAATCCGTTTCGGTGATGAATACGCTTCCTCATAGCTCGGGTATCAACTATTATCAATCGCTCGATGAAAATAATTTTTTCAGAGGGATGGCCTTCACACTGGATTTTAAACCACTGGATGTTTCATTTTGGTATTCGAACAACCGTGTTGATGCCAACATAACCGGTGTCGACACAATTACCGGTAATGTAACGGAAGTTTCATCGTTACAAACTTATGGCATTCATGCTACACCATCCGACATTAAGGACGAAAATGCTATACGTGCAAAAGTTTTAGGAAGTAACCTGACATTTAACAAAGGAAATTTCAGGATTGGCGTTACTGCAATGTATGATGCGTTTTCAGCTTATCTCAATCCTTTGACTTACCCGTATAATTATTATTTTTTTCGCGGCCGGTCTAATTATAACCTCAGTATTGACTATCGATACAGGACAGGTAATCTGATTTTTTTCGGAGAAGGAGCCATTTCACAAAATGGGGGCATGGCAGTTCTCGACGGTATTCAAAGCTACGTGAGCAGTAGGCTCAGCTTTAATCTTCTGGGCCGTTGTTATCAACGTAATTATCAGGCAATGTACGGAAAAGCATTTGGAGAAAACACCCGCAATAATAATGAAACCGGAGTATATGCAGGCTTTGAATGCAAGCCGGTAAATAATATTAGCTTAAGCGGGTATTTGGATGTTTTCAGCTTTCCATGGCTTACCTATGGTGCGGACATGCCATCGTCGGGACGTGATTTTATGTTGCAACTTACCGTAAATCCTTCCAATCGTCTTCAAATGTATGTTCAATTCAAGAATAAGAACAAGGAGCAGAACGATTCCACGGGCACCGAACCGAAAAACCAAATTGACAGAGCCATTTCCCGGCGTTTGAGATACAATTTGATCTATACGGTAAATGATCATATCATATGGCGAAACCGCTTGGAAATGACATGGTATAATACAGAAATATCGGCAGCCACTAAAGGTTATTATCTTGGGCAGGGGATAGAAATTAATCCCGCGAAATTACCATTTAAAGTATATCTCCAATACGCCTTATTTGACACGGATGATTATAACTCACGTATTTATGCTTACGAAAGTGATTTGTTGGGAACTTTCAACATACCGGTCTTTTCAGGTAAAGGATCGCGAACGAGCATAATGCTTAAGTATTCCCTGGCTAAAGAAGCTGATATTTGGATTAAATATGGCATTACACAATACACCAATTTAGAAACAATAGGAACAGGGCCGTACGAAATTGAGGGTAACCATAAATCCGAAATTAAAGCCGAGTTATTATTGAAATTTTAAATGCGAGATATTCAACCCACTGCCGGGGTTGAGAAAGTTTTGCACGACTTACGACACGCCCTCCGGGCTTTGTTGGTTATGACTACGAAGGTATAGACTTCTGGGCTTTGTTTTTTATAAATTTAGAATTGAGAAACATGTGAAATTTAGCTAAAATTAGAGAATTATATCTTAATAGAGTAACTATTAATTTATGCAGCACTCACCTTATCCCGAAGGGATTAAATGTGAATAACCTCAAACTTCATTGGAGGTCCTCCGTGTCATGCCCTCGCAGAGTTGAGCAACCTTCTCTCGACTCATCAATTCATTCAGCAGTATTTGCTACCATTTTTAACAGTAATCAGTTAGCGGTAATTCATTATCATTCATAATATTACTAAAACATTTATTTTCGTCAGGTATAAATATCGTTCTATCAAAATATAGACTATGTTGGTGTAATTATTCAAACATTCGCGATTTTTTTTAGTATTTATAATCAAAAGCGATTGAATTATGAAACCAGTACTAAAAAATAAATAAAGATTCCCCATGAAAACAAAATTTATCCTCCTCATTTTTTTTACAGGTTTTTTAAACGTGACCATGTTCGCTTCCAAAAGTCAGATTCAAAATAAAGAACAGGAAAACATTTATTGGAAAGCGGTAAGATATTTCCAGGAAGAAAATTATGCGAAGGCGGTTTTGTTGTTTGAGTATATTTTGGATAACGATTCGGACAATGCTGATGTCAATTTTTATACTGGTATGTGTTTCTTTAACCTCAACAAGCCGAAAATTGCCAACTGGTATTTTACCAAAGTGGCTGACGATAGTTATTATCGTCTTAAAATTAAGCTTTTGACCAGAGTTCAGGATGTTCAGAATCATGTATGTCTTGATTTTTATGGAGAAGCTTACAACAGAGAAAACCTGTCGGTCTGAACATCCGGCAGGTATTTTACAGTTTCAATAGTTTAGTAATTTAAGACACGGAGAAGCAGGATTAAATCTTGCAACTCCGTGTCTTTTTTATGCCATGTATTTAAAATAGTGACTTTCCGCCATCGCTTTCAACAGCATTCTGACGCTCCAGTTTTTTAATTTTCTGACCTTTGTTAAACGTGTAAGTGAATTTAACCGTGAATAAGTTTGAAATTTGGATATCAAATTTCTGATGTTGATATAAATTGTTGGATTCCGTAATCGTTTCCTGTGCAACATAGGTTTTTACAAATGGATCGATAGCCATAAGCGTAATTTTACCCTGACCTTTTTTCAGTACCTCTTTTTCCACGCCAAATACAAAGATGGGGAATCGTTTGTTTAAGTTTTGCGTTGTAATGTATGGACTATTGTATTGAACATAAGTAAAGGCCATTAATTTTTTCGCTAAGGTAACGTTACTTGAAAAGCTGGTTCGGTAGGATACTTTACTTGCTCCCTGGATACCATACTGATCTATTTCTTTTAAATCTTTAGCAAATACACAGAAATAAGGATTAAACTGCCACCAATTGGTGATTTTGATAGAACCCGATAAAGCAAACCCATATTCAGAGCCTTTACCTATATTTTGTACTGAAGTTTCGGAAACACCATTACTGTTGATGGCTGTGACATTTACAAAATTATTGTTGAAGTTACTGTAATATAAGCCCGGTGCCAGGAAGTTGTTACCCAACTGCATGGTGTAGTTTAACTCAACCTTGTTGGTATATGCAGGTTTTAGATTGGGGTTGCCGTACGATATGTTAAGTGAATCGGTATGGTTTACAAAAGGATTAAGATTGCTGATTCCGGGACGATCAATCGAACGTCTGTAGTTGAGCTTTACCGACTGGGTTTTGGAAACTTTTTGTTGAAAAGAAACCTGCGGTAAGAGACAGTCATAATGGTTTTTAGTGGTATTGTTTAAATCAATGTATGACAGTTCGTAACGTAAGCCCCCCTGCCAGTTAAAATCTTTAATTTTGCCAGAAAGATTCAAATAAAAGGATTGTCTGTTTTCTCTATAATGAAAGAGTGCGTTAGCTGTTTCGTCACCATTGGAAAATTTGTTGTCAAACCACTGAGTGTAACCTTGATATCCGGTAGAAGCATTGATGTTTTTACCAAGGGGTTGTGTATAATCAACTTTTATTGAAGCTGCATCTTTTTGATTCGTATTTAATTCTTGTCGGCCTATAGGAATTCCAATTGGAGCTGACCCGTCGCTCGTGTAACTCTGGTCAGTGTACGTCCTGTTTTCCCCTCCGCCATAATTGTAATAATTCAAGTCTACGGTTAATTCCTGCGAGGGTTTGTTAAAGGCTTTACGATAGAAAACTGAGTAATACTGTCCAGGGTTAAACTGTTTATCGGTGGAGGCAGAGGTAAAATAAGATGTTGTTTCTTCATTTACCATTAATGATTTGTCATAATCGATGTCGAAGGTGGCGTTTCCGATACGATAATTACCATAAAAGCTGAGGGTATTCTTATCGTTTAAAAACCAGTCGGCGCCATAATCAATACCACCATGCAATACATTGAGGGGACCATGGCCATTTTGATTAAATTCCGTAACACCATTCTGGTCTGTTGATTTCCGGTATAAAGTAAGGTCAACTTCTTTAAATGATTCATAATGCATCCAACCTGAAGCAAATACGCGAACGGGACCATTACCATATTCAATATTGCCTGAGGAATTCGAAAATTTCTTATCAGAAAGTGGAATTTCAGCTTCGATGCGGCCTGACACACCCTTTCTGGCACCTCTTTTTAAAACAATATTAATGACACCGGTAACATCCGGGCCGTATTTCACAGAAGGATTAGTCATTACTTCAACTTTTTCAATACTTTTGGGATCGAGTTGGGCAAGATATTCTTTATCACGTGTTTTGCCATCAACGAGGATCAGTATGTTACCACTACCTTCAAGCGATATATTGTTCTGGAAATCTACCTGAACGGCTGGTACCTGCCGTAATAACTCCAATCCGGAATTGGCGGCTAAAGCGGCTTTTTCTGTGACTGTATAAGAGGTCTTGTCTACTTCAGTTTTTCCTTTGAGGCGTTCACCGGTTATTTTTACCTCTTCAATTGTTTTTGAATCCTCGGTTATGCTGATAATACCAGCATTGTAGGCAGACTGACCTGCCTTAAGATCGATATTGTCTTGCTTGGTTGATTTGTAGCCTAGGAATGAAATTTTAATACAGTATTTGCCAAAAGTCACATTATTGAATTGAAAATTACCTGCAGTATCCGTGTATATGCCCTTAACAACAGCACTGTCGGGTAAATGATAAAGTATCACTGAGGCAAAATCCACTGGTTTATTAGATTGGGAATCTTTTAACTTACCTGTAATTTTCCCAGTACCTTGAGCCGCAACCGAAGTAATTAGTATACATAAGAATAAAAATGCTAATGCAATATTTTTCGAAAGAAGTGTAGATGTTTTCATTTGTTTAATATTTAATATTTATGTTTAATAAGTTCGTTTCTGAACTATTTCAATCGAATATTATGCCAAACTATATAATTAATTCAAATTCAAGTAATTATAACAATAATACTTAAAATCCATCTCTAAAACTTTGTCTTGGATTGAAACAACAGGTGTTCGATAATGAACAGTTGATGTTGTCGAAAGCGGAAATAAAATATTGGATAACTATTGAAAAACAAACAACTTACTTCATTCATTATTGTTTTAGGGTAGTGTCAATGATCTGGTGACATAGGGTTGTCACTAGTCCTTTTTAATTTTACAAAGTGTTACAAATCAAAAAATAAATAAGTAATTTTCATGTATTAATTCAAATCGTTAAACAAATAAAAAATGAATGTTATGAATCACAAATTAAGCGTTAAAAAGTCGGTGGTAACTGCTTTTGCAGTTGTTTTCTGTAGTTTGTCTTTTGGACAATCCAAAATTGAAGTTAAACAAATAGATGCCCAAAAGGCAGTAGTGATTAAAATTACAGTGCCCTCATCTGAATTAATGAATAAGATGGGTGAACTGTATGGGTCGCTTTTCGGTTACCTTGGAACGAATAGCATTCAGCCCGCCGGAGCTCCCTTTGCAGTTTATTATGAGTATAATCCACAGGGCAATGTTACAATGGAAGCTGGAGTGCCGGTATCAGCAGAAGTAAAGGATGCCGATAATATTAAATATAAAGAGTATCCGGCCATGAAGGTTGTAAGTACACTTTATGTAGGTCCCTATGACAAAGTAGGTCCAACCTATGAATTGATTCAGAAATATTTAAAGGATAATAATCTGCAACAGGCCGGTGCAACATGGGAAGTTTATCTTACCAATCCACAGGAAGAACAAGACCAGAGTAAATATCAAACAATGATCTATTTTCCGGTTAAATAGATCACTGACAAGTTAAATGATATTAAAGATCTTCAGCTCGCGCGCGTTTCAAACGCGTGCGGCTCGAAGCATCAGGAATGACCTGACTATCACAATCTCTTAACTTCTACAAAATACCAATTTTATAAACCAGCTGTTTCAATGGCTCGCAATACTATTTCCAAATCACTTATACCACGGAACCCGCTAAATCCAATACTTAATTTTCTCCCGCTTTTGAGCACTATAGGTTGGCCACCTTCCCATCCAATCATATCTGGCCGGGAAATGCCAAACTTGCCATCATCAACCATACCAGCAAATACCAGCGTTTCGTATTCTCCGGTTTTATAGCCGGTTATCCAAACCTGACTGGCTTTAGTCCAGGCAATTTTATAGGATTGACGTGTTCTTATGATGTCTTTACCTAATAGTTTTCCATAAACATTGTTATTCTCATCAATGATGCATACAGCCAGACTGCCATCGGTAACATTCCGGTCAGCCGGGTCAGCCATATACTCAGGGATGAGTTTTTCTATTGCCGCAATAAATTTAAGTATTTCTTCCATAGTTAATTAGATTAGATGTTTTGAAGTAAACAAGATAGGGATTTATTTATTATTACTGATTATTTGTGCGTTGTTTGTGTTGATGTAGAATGAAGAACCAAAAACAATTTTTGGTAAACCGGTTTGATTGTTTATTTTTGGATTTAATGCAACCCTCTTATTAAATTGTGGTTAATATTGAAGAATATGAAAAAACTAACCTCAAATTTTGCAATAGTCATGAAAAACAGGCTATTGACATTTTCAATTATAGCGTTATCCATTTTTATCATTATTAACAACTTTATTTTCATTCCTGCCAATATTTTATCCTGGGATGTATTTGGTTATTACCTTTACTTACCTTTTAAGTTTATATATAACGACCTTGGGCTAAATCATATTTCTATCGTTAACGGTGTTATCGGGAAATATCATAATACCGTTTCTTTTTATCAAGCTACACAAATGCCAGATGGACACTATGTGATGAAATATTCCATGGGGATGTCTTTTTTTTATGCTCCTTTTTTCTTTATAGCCCATCTTATTGCTAAAGTATTTAACTATACTGCAGATGGCTTTTCTGCTCCTTATCAATACGCTGTATGGATAGGCAGCATAATTTATACGCTTATCGGAATATGGGCGCTATCAAAAGTTCTCGCTCACTTTTTTACCCATAAAATTGTAATTCTGGTATTGTTTATTATTGTTTTTTCTACAAATTTTTTTATTCACAATACCATGTATGGCCAAAATGCAATGTCGCACAATTATTTATTTATGACTTATGCATTAATAATTTGGCTCACTATTTTATGGCATCAATCGTTTAAGCTAAAGTACGTTGTTTTACTTGGTATTATTTGTGGTGTCAGCATATTGAGCAGACCCTCGGAGATCGTATGTTTGATAATTCCTGCAATGTGGGGTGTAGGTAATAAAAATTCATTGGTCGAAAAGTTAAGTTTATTGTTTAAGTACAAAAAACAAATGATTGTATTTGGTGTCATTTTGATAGTCTTTGGGTTATGTCAATTAATATATTGGAAAATCTATACCGGGAAGTTTTTATTCAATAGTTATGGAGGGAATGCGGGGGAAGGTTTTGAATTTTTTCACCCGTTTATTTCAAAAGTATTGTTTAGTTTTAGAAATGGGTGGTTGATTTATACGCCTGTTATGATGGTTGCAATTATAGGATTTTACTTTATATATCAGCAAAACCGCTCTATATTTTATGCGCTTTTTATTTATTGTATCCTGAATCTTTATATTGTTTCAAGCTGGTCCTGCTGGTGGTATGGACAATCCTTTAGTCAACGCGCCTTAATACCATCTTATCCGGTTATGGCGATTGGATTCGGCTATTTTTTAACCTGGTTAGGTCAGCAAAAAATTATTTTAAAATTTATAACTTATGTTTTTTTAGTAGGTTGTGTTATGCTGAATCTGTTTCAAATCAAACAAATTCATTACAGTGTTCTTTCAAGTGACAGAATGACGCGTGAATATTATTTCAGGGTTTTTGGCAGGATGACTGTTACTGAGGAAGATAAAAAGACACTTCTGATCAATCGTTCCTTTGATGGAAGTGAAAATTTCAATGCGCCACAGGAATATGATTCAAAACCGCTTCAAAAGCTGGATTTCGAAAACGCTGCGAAAAAAGACTCCACCTATGCTTATTCAGGGCGATACTCATTTAAATTAGATAGCACAAACATATATTCCCCGCACATAGCATATCCGTATTTTAAAATAACCAATAAAGATCATGCCTGGATTAAAGTAACGGCCTATGTTTATTCAACAAAAGATATGGCAGATAATCCTTTCAGTCTTGTAGTTCATTTTACGCATAAAGACTATCCTTACAAGTATAAAACATATGATTCGGAGAAGATGAAAATTGAACCCTGTAAATGGAATAAAATTGTTTTTTATTATTTAACGCCTGAAGTCAGACGGGAAAATGACAAGTTAATGGTATATGTATGGCTTCGTGGAAAAGGAACTCTTTATGTAGATGACTTGCAGGTTGATGTTTATGAAAAAAAGACCTGAATTATGGACAAATTAATTAATTGATTATTGATCAGGATGGTCCGAATCCCCTCCTATTTTCTAGGAGAGCTTGTCCGACTCTCGGCGGAGGCAGGGGTGGTCAAAAGATGCTAGCCTGGCTTCGTAGCTAAGACTTTGGCAAACAGGCCAGACCTCAAAGGTTTTCAAAACCTTTGAGGTCTTTCGTAGCCTTCAAATATAATTGATCAACTATAAATGTTAAGTGCCTTTTTACATTAACCGCATGATAAAGTAAATATGAATCCACATTATAGTCCTGAACAAGAAAAATTATATTTCGATTATGCTGATGTATCCGATGAGGAATTATTGCAAAAGCTGGAAAATAAAAGCAAATACAGAAACCAGGTAATTGATATTATTGCTGATATTTTAATTGAGAGGGATAAGTTGCCAAAGAATTATGAGTCAGCACAAGAATTTGAGATAGAAGCTGAAATTAAAAAAACTCCTGACGAAATGGTCGCTGGCGCAATCAAGGACGTAGCCAGAGATGATTTTATTCGTGCATTAGGTGTCAGTGGATTGTGTTTCATTTTGGCTTGCGGTATTTATCTGGCTACTCACGGAAAAGCTTATTGCATCGATTGGGGTTGCGCAGTCACTGGAGTTTTTAATCTGGTGATAGGACTGATGAAATATCTGGATAAGTAGTTTTACTGTTCAGAGAGCGATCACTTAAATTGCGGCCTCCGGGATTATAAATAGTTTCTTTTATATTGAAATTTTCAAAATGGTAGTAAAAGGTTTAAAGCCTGGATGTTTCCAAATAAGTAACAATAGTTCCCTTAGAAGGTTAATTTTTTATCATCCTGATAATTATTCCAAAAACGCAATAATTCAACATGTTCGGTATCAATGATTTTATAGAACAATGTGATTTGTTTCCTTATAACACAACGTCTGATGTTTAGGTAGTCTGTTTCCTGGTAATCAACTTTTCCTTTTCTCAATATAAATATGACTTCGTCAACTTCATCAATAAAATTCTGAGCCTCAATCTCGGACCAATTCTTAAGTAAAAAGTCAATATTGTCAAAGTAGTCATCCCTGGCGAGTTTGTTCCACTTTATTTGTCTCATTTGAATTTCAATTGGGGATATCGGTTTTTGGCTTGTTTTATAACCGATCCGTGAGCATAAGTTTCACCACTTTCCAATGCTTCTTCAATAGCTTCCTTTTCTGCCTTGGTCAATGAATATTTTTTTGATGGGGTCAATAGGGATAAGAATGCCTGATATTTTCTTTCCAGTTCAATATCCTTCAGCTTATCTATTTTACGGAATAAATCCAGTTTGATTTCTGCTGCATTCATAATTCCCATATTTTTTACAAATTTAACGATTTTAACACTTTTAGTGAAGTAAAACGATGTTATTTTTGCAATCCTAATTTTTGTCTTATAGCATATTGTTGTGCTGCATCGTATATAAATTCTTGTTTTACATTCAGAGAGCGATATTTAATGAGGCAAAGTCAGAGACGTTCGCCTGGCTTCATAGCTATTGGCTGGCAAGGTCAGACCTCAAAGGTTTTCAAAACCTTTGAGGTCTCAGCTCAAGCGCGTTTTAAATACAAGTGGTGCACGTTTTTCTTAACGTGCGCCACTGCCCAGGCGATTACTTTTCCCAACTGGTTATTCAATATTTTGAGTGTTATAAATTGTGTGTGCCACCCAGCACTGTGAGCACCTTATCTTCAGGTAAATCTTTGATAATTTCATTCAGTAGATAAGTCTTTCCTGACTATCTATCAATTATAATCTTCCAATTTACCTTAATTAATTCCTCTTTGGTATAGGCTAATTTTCTATAACAACTATCATAAGGCATACTGACACTATCCTTACAATATTGTCCAAATCTTAATTTATCAAAAACGTATACAACAGCCGTATCTTGCTTTTTTAAATATTCCCAACCATCCTTCCCTGGAATGGGCCAATTTAAAGTATCAAAATTATGAAAAACACGCTCTGAAAACGAGGGCCTATTGAATTCTTTGCAGGTTAATGTTCCAAATCCTTTTCCACAGGTCCAGTTTCCAACAACAACACAAAGAGATAGTATCTTGTCTCTTTTTGAATGATTAATTACTTGCACCCTGGAATCGATGTAATCACATTGCATGAGGAGAAACAAGGATGATATCAATGTTATGATTGGGAGTAATTTCATTTTTATATCTTAATGCATTACTGGTCGTTTCTTTTATTCCTTACCACCCAATATTTTACGATTATACCGCAATTCCCATTCTTCCTGGGATAAATCGCTGTGCTTTCCATTATCATTTACGATTTGGTTGAGGATGGCGTAAATTTTTTCGAGGGAATTTTGCAGGTCATCCCTCATGATTGAGGTGTAAGGATTGAATCGTTGCAGATCTATGAATAGCTGCCACGTGTCGTTACAGGTTTGGGCTATAATTTCAAGTAGTTTACTGTATCCCATTGTGTCGATCCTGGAGGGTTGTAGTTGCAGGTCGGCCAATACTCTTCCAACGTAGTGGGTTATGCCCTGGGAGTATGCTACCATTTCGTCATGTTCTTCGGTAGTCATAATTTCAACGCGCATTCTTTTACTCGAGAAGTATTTAGCCCAGGATTTAAAAACATCTTCGTTCGACCTTACATTACAGAAAACCATAGGAAGCGGAGAAGTTGCGTTGTAGTAAGAGTCAGGCCCGAACATGGGGTGCGTAGCAATAATCTGGTTCGTAGCGGGAATGTTTTCGTTCATCCATTGTGCAGGGTAAACTTTAACCGAACAGGTATCGAAATAAACCGTATTAGCTCTAAAATGGTTTTTGGATTCAATAAGTACTTGTTCCAGGGAAGAGATGGCGACACAAAAAAACATGGCGTCACAGTCAAATATACTATCACTATTTGCAATTTCGATGCCTTTACTTACTTCTTCGGGTTTTAACCCTCTTCTGGAATAAACCTTAACCTTAAAATCCTGTGCCAGGATATCTGCCCACAGTTTACCAAATCGCCCATATCCATAAACAGAAACAACTTTTGCCATTGAAATGCTTTTTTTATCTGAAAAATAATTCTGCAAAGGAAATGATTAGTGTTCTATTTTTTTAGAGAAAAGTGAAAAATTTATGAATAAGACATGAGATGCAAGACACAAGATGCAAGATGTCAAGGTATGCTTATAAGCGGAAGAAAAGTTTAAAATGATTTTATCGGATTAGCACAGATATTTGAAGATATGGGATGCAAGATATAAAAAGCAGGATATAGATGCAAGACACAAGTTACTAGACAAATTCTACTTCATTCCCAGTTTTTTATTTTCTTTCAGCAAGTCAACTGCTTCTTTCAGTCTCCCCTGAATGGTTGGTTCTGTTTTTGCGTTGGTAATCCAAAGCACGTAAAGTTTTTTGTAGGAAGGCGCTAATGCGTTGAAGTTTTGCAGAGCAGGAGGATGGTTACCAAAAAAAGTGATTATAAAATCAGGTACGGTCAGTTCTTTGGAGTTTTGTTCCGATTCTTCAGCAAAAAGAATCACTTTCATAACGGGGTCGTATATGGTTTTGTCGATTTTGCTAAACCCTGCTTCTTCCATTTTGCCCTCGGCAATCAGTTTTCTGATTCTTTTGATATTCGAGGCAGACCATTTTAGCTTGTTGGTTCGAGGTGTGTATTTGCGGGCATATTTGTCCTCATCGATTTTCTTAATGATGCTGTCGATCCAGCCAAAACATAAGGCTTCTTCAACAGATGATTCATAAGTTAGGGTTGGCTTTTTGTTTTTATAGAAAATCAACCAAACTTCCTTATGAGCACTATGGTTTTCACGAAGCCAGTTACGCCAGTCGTCTCCATTGATAAAATGTAAAAATAGCGGGGTAGTGTTCATTCCTTCAACTATTGAATTTTAGCTCAAGGCAACATTTAAAAGTCCGGAACGGCTTTTGATGTAAGTCGTTCCGGGAATATTATTCATCGAAGTTCGAGATCTACTTTGCCTTGCATTTACAATCTTTCCTTAATTTTTTTGGTTGCTTCTTCGTAACCGGGTTTTTCTAAAAGTGCAAACATGTTCTTCTTGTAAGCTTCAACTCCTGGCTGATCAAATGGATTTACGCCAAGAGTATATCCACTGATACCACAGGCTTTTTCGAAAAAGTAAATCAATTCTCCAAGATAGTATTCGTTTATTGCAGGAATTTCAATGCGGATATTAGGCACCCCACCATCAACGTGAGCTAGCATTGTGCCAAGTTCTGCCATTTTATTGACTTCATCAATGCGCTTGCCGGTTAAGAAATTCAAAGTGTCGAGGTTGTCCGGATCGTTTGGAATCGTTACCTGATGATCCACTTTTTTAATGGATATCACTGTTTCGAAGAAGTTCCTCAAACCCTCCTGAATATACTGTCCCATTGAATGCAGATCGGCAGTAAAAGTTACGCTGGCCGGGAAAATGCCTTTGTTTTCTTTGCCTTCACTTTCGCCATAGAGTTGTTTCCACCATTCTGCAAAATAAACCATTTTAGGATTATAGCCGGCAAGAATTTCTGTTGTTTTGCCAATTTTATATAAGGCATTCCGTGCAGCGGCATAAATAGCAGCAGGGTTACTTTCAAACGGAACACTTTTAGCAGTGGCTTTTTCCATCGATTTGGCGCCATCAACCAATTGCCGTATGTTAAAGCCGGCAAGTGCTATAGGTATTAGTCCTACGGGGGTAAGTACAGAATAACGACCACCAATATCGTCAGGAATTACAAAAGTTTTATAATGTTCCTGGTTGGCAAGTGTTCTTAATGCGCCTTTCTTTTCATCTGTAATAGCGATAATCAGTTCCTTGGCTTGTGCTTTACCAACTTTAGCTTCGAGGTGATTCTTCAAAATACGGAAAGCAACGGCAGGTTCTGTGGTAGTACCTGATTTAGAAATAACCACAATACCATATTTTTTATCATTGAGTGTTTCAATCAGTTCAAATAGGTAATCTTCGCTGATGTTCTGACCTGCGAAAAGGATCAAAGGGTTTTTCTGCGTTTTTAATAAAGGCTGAAATGAATGAGAAAGCGCTTCGATAACAGCTTTAGAACCAAGATACGATCCGCCAATGCCTATAACTACAACGATTTCAACTTTGCTTTTTAAGGCGTTTGCTGTACTTTCCATATCGGACAACTCAGCTTCACTAATAGACGATGGGAGGTTAATCCATCCCAGGTAATCATTCCCTTTTCCTGTTTTGCTATCCAGCGCGGCATTGTTCAATTCAATTTCTTTCTTGTAACCATAAACGTTTTGAGAAGGTACAAAATCAAAAATCTTGTCGATGTTAATTTTTAAAGTATCCATGATATTTAAAATTTTTTATGATAAGCATTTAGAGCAATAACATTATTTCAACACATTTGTTAAAAGTTTCATTTCTATAGCTGGCGAAATTTTTTCGTAAAGAATATTATATACTGCGTCAGTTATGGGCATGTTAACTTGATGTACCTTGTTAATCTCTTTGATACAGGCAACGGCATAGTAACCTTCAGCAACCATATTCATTTCCATTTGTGCCGATTTTACTGAATAACCCTTGCCAATCATTGCTCCAAAAGTACGGTTGCGGCTGAATTGTGAATAGCAAGTAACCAGAAGGTCGCCAAGGTAAACGGAATTATCGGTAGTGCGTTTGCTGGCATAAGTTTTTTCAAGAAATCTTTTAATCTCCTTATATCCATTGCAGATCAGTACCGATAAAAAATTATCTCCATATCCCAAACCATGACAGATTCCTGCTGCCAAGGCTATAATATTTTTTAACACTGCCCCATACTCTATGCCGTAAATATCGTGCGAGATGATGGTTTTAATGTACCTGAAGGCCAGTTTATCAGCAATTACCTGTGCGTGTTTTTCGTCCTTACATGCTACGGTGAGATAAGAAAGACGCTCGAGAGCTACTTCTTCTGCATGACTGGGACCTGAAACAACGCCGATGTTATTAAATGGTACTTCGTAATCCTTGTTGAAAAACTCGGCAATGGTAAGATTTTCCTTGGGTATAATACCCTTGATGGCGGATACGATAAATTTATTTTCAAATTTTCCCTGGTAAGGTTCCAGCCAAATTCTTAAAAATGCGGAGGGTACAACAAATACCAGTATGTCCGATTGCTCAATAGCGTCCACAATATTATCGTGCAGTTTCAACTTATTGATGTCAAAAACTACAGAGCTTAAATAACGTGGATTGTGGTGAAATTCCTGAACATTTTCGCGAATTTCAGGCTCCAGGATAAACCAGTTGAGCGATTCAACATTGTTTAAAAATAATTTCACCAGTGCGGTAGCCCAGCTTCCGCTTCCAATGATTGCTATACGTGATTTTTCGTTCATTAACTTGTTTACAGGTTTATAAGTAATAGTTTTATATATAAGTGCCTAAAGCTGGAAGTGTCTAGAGTGCCTAAAGTTAAAAAGACTCATAACTTTAGGCACTTTAGGGCACTTTTGTTCACTTCCAACTTTCTTTTCAACTTTCAACCCACTTTTTCACATCGTCCATCGTGGGGTTCGTAAGGCCCAATTTATTCTTTTTGTTAAAACCGCAGAGATCGTTAAATAATTTACCAGGACTAACTTGTTTCAGACTATCTGCTTTGTTAAAGCCCATTTTTTGTATCACAGGAACCCATTCTTCTGGTATCCCAAAGGCTGTGTATGCGCTGTCGTCATCTTTCTGTGCTTTCTTTTCAGGTCGCATCTGAGGGAAGAATAAGACATCCTGAATAGAAGGCTGATTGGTCATAATCATGGTTAAACGATCGATACCAATTCCCATGCCTGATGTTGGCGGCATGCCGTATTCAAGCGCACGTATAAAATCGTTATCGATAAACATGGCTTCATTATCGCCTTTTTCTGACAAGGCAAGCTGCTCCTTGAAACGTTCGTATTGATCGATAGGGTCATTCAATTCAGTATAAGCATTACAAAGCTCTTTGCCATTTATCATCAGCTCAAAACGCTCTGTAAGCTCAGGGTTGTTCCGATGCTTTTTACAAAGTGGTGACATTTCCACAGGGTAATCAATGATAAACGTAGGTTGAATGAAGTTACCTTCGCATTTCTCACCGAATATTTCATCGATAAGTTTGCCTTTGCCCATCGTTGCGTTGGTTTCGATGCCGAGTTGTTTGCAAATTTCATGTAATTGGGCTTCGTTCTTACCGCTAATGTCAATGCCCGTATATTCTTTAATTGCATCGAGCATGGTAACTCGTCTGAATGGTCGCTTGAAATCGATGGTTTTGTCTCCAAAAGGGACCTGAGTGGTTCCATGTAAGGCGAGAGCTACTTTTTCCAGCATTTCTTCTGTAAAATCCATCATCCAGTTATAGTCTTTGTAGGCTACATAGATTTCCATAACCGTAAATTCGGGATTATGGGTACGATCCATACCTTCGTTGCGGAAGTCCTTCGAAAATTCATACACACCATCAAAACCTCCAACGATAAGACGTTTTAAATACAATTCGTCTGCTATGCGAAGATAAAGCGGTATGTCGAGCGCATTGTGATGAGTAATAAACGGACGTGCCGTGGCGCCTCCGGGAATAGCTTGCAATATAGGCGTTTCAACCTCGAGATAACCTTTCGAATTAAAAAGTTCACGCATGGTGTTCATAATCTTGGTTCGGTTGATAAACACTTCTTTCACATGCGGGTTTACCAAAAGGTCGACATAACGCTGACGATAACGTTGTTCCGGATCAGTAAAAGCATCAAAGAGCTGACCATCCTTCTCTCTCACGATAGGCAAAGGTCGAAGAGATTTGCTTAAAATTTTTAATTCTTTTACATGAATTGAAGTTTCTCCCATTTGGGTGATAAACACAAATCCTTTAATCCCAATGATATCACCAATGTCCAGTAATTTTTTAAATACATTATTATATAACGATTTATCTTCACCAGGGCAAATATCATCACGTTTTATATAAATCTGAATTCGGCCTTTTTCATCCTGGATTTCTGCGAAAGATGCGCTACCCATGATCCGACGAATCATTATTCGCCCTGCTATAGATACATCTTGATAATTGTTAAGTTCCTGTTTATAATTGTTAAGAATGTCAGTAGTGTTTGTATTTACCTCAAACCCTTCGGCAGGGTAAGGATTGATACCTGATTTTCTAAGCTCCTCCAATGAGTTACGCCGGAAAATTTCTTGTTCGCTAAGTTCTAAGTTGCTCATGAATTTCCAAAATTTGTGCAAAGATAAAATTAATTTGGGTTTAACCCGAAACAATGATTTGCTGGAAAGAATCAATTTTGTTAATTAAACTTGCTGAAATATGAAAAAAATCTGAAACTTTGCGGTTTGTAAAATTCAGGCCGGTTTAAAATTTAAACAGTTACAGAGACATTTTGTTAAGTGTATTGACTGTTAGCCTGAAATGAATTACGAATCGTGCAGATTTATTAACGAGAGGTATAAAGAAAATGAACGAACGTTCAGCATATTTGCGAAAACCCGACTGGTTAAAGATCCGGTTGCCAAAGGGCAGGGAGTTTGCCAAGGTGAATTCGCTGATTAGAAAATATCAGTTGCACACCATATGCACCAGTGGCAATTGTCCTAATCATGCCGACTGCTGGGAAAGAGGTACCGCTACACTGATGATATTAGGCGATATTTGTACACGTTCCTGTAAGTTCTGCAATGTCGCTACCGGTAAGCCATTGCCTGTTGATACTAACGAACCTTTGAGAGTGGCTCAAACAGTGCAGGAGCTTGAACTTAAACACTGTGTGCTTACTTCAGTTGATCGCGATGACTTACCAGACGGTGGGGCATGGGCATGGGCAGAGACTATCAAACAGGTAAAGCAACTTAATGATAAAACTACCATTGAAGCATTGATACCGGATTTTGATGGTAAAAAGGATTTGATAAACCAGGTAATTGGGGCTGCCCCTGAAATCATATCGCATAATCTTGAAACGGTACGTCGTCTTACCCCTTTAATTCGAAGCCGGGCAAGGTATAATACCAGTTTGGAAGTTATACAATTAATCGGAGAAAGCAGTCTTGTGGCAAAATCAGGAATTATGCTGGGGCTGGGGGAAACCGAAGATGAAGTTCTGCAAACTATGGACGATCTGCTGGCCGTAAATTGTAAAGTTTTTACGTTGGGTCAGTATCTGCAGCCTACAAGGCAGAATTATCCTGTTCAGGAATATATTACACCGGAAAAGTTCGAAAACTATAAACAAATAGGGCTTCAGAAGGGTTTTAAATTTGTGGAAAGCGGTCCATTGGTGCGATCTTCCTATCATGCGGAAAAACATATATAAATATGCCAATGTGCTAATGTACCATTTGGGCAATATGTCAATGTGTTAATTCCATCCAAAGACTGTTTGATAAAGGGGGTTGGAATCTTTCGCTGGGGAATGAAATTTTAAAACCAGGAAGTAGTAGATGTTATTGTATGGTCACAATGCTGAATTGGCATATCGGCACATTAAACCATTGACAATTATTATTATGGTCCAAATTAAATTTATCGATCTAGGCATAAAAGATTATAAAGAAACCTGGGATTTACAAGAAGAATTAATGGGTAAGGTGCTGGCCGCTAGGAATGACCCGGCTCAGAGCGATTTTGGCGGTTACTTATTATTTGTGGAACATCCTCATGTTTACACGCTCGGCAAAAGTGGAGAGGCCAATAACCTGCTTATTAGCGAACCATTTTTAAAACAGATAAATGCTACCTATTACCGCATCAATCGGGGAGGGGATATAACTTATCATGGACCAGGCCAATTGGTGGGCTATCCCATATTCGACCTCGAAAAATTCAGACTGGGAGCCAGATCCTATATCGAAAAAATTGAGCAATCGATTACTCAATCCTTAAATGAGTATCAGCTTGAGGCTGGGCCACTGCAGGGAGCTACGGGCGTTTGGCTCGATGCTGAGACAACGAAGGCCCGAAAAATTTGTGCCATTGGAGTTCGCATTAGCCGTTCTATCACCATGCATGGTTTTGCCTTGAATGCGAACACCGATCTTACATATTTTTCCTACATCAATCCTTGTGGTTTCCAGGATAAAGGGGTGACGTCGATTGAAAAAGAATTGCAGGCAAAGCCAGATTTTGAAGGGGTGAAGAATGTTGTGAAAGGGGAGATAGAAGAAGTGTTTGATATTAGTTTTGCCTCACCCCCGGCCCTTCTCCTGAAGTGAGAGGGGAGTCGCTCACCATTAGGGAAGCCATTTGTTTGCTTGATGAATTAATAGATTTTACAAATGCACACTAATTAGTTCCTCACCTAATCTATGGATACCCTCTTCAATTTTTTGAATTTGGGCTTGCCTTGGTTTTTTATTACCAGAGAAATATTGACGCATAAGGGATTCATTAATCCCAGTAATCCTTGCGAGTGCCGATTGTGAAAAAATCCCTTTATATACTGTCAGAAAAGATTCAAGGTCAATTTGAAATTCAAGCTCATATTTATCCTGAAATTCTTTAGGAATACTATCTCCATCTTTACGCATAAGATTAAGGTGAATGGCTACAGCTTCATTCATGTTTTTTTTTATTTCAGTAAGGGTTTCACCTGTAGCAATGCATCCGGGTAAAGATTCTATATACGCACTGTGGTTGCGCTTACCGACTTCAACGATTACATTTATTTTTTCCATTTTATTGTTTTAAAGTTTTTAGACGATCTATTCATTTCAAATTTATGGTTTCAAACCGGCTTGCATTAAGATACTTTTTGCGGTTTTTGGATGCAAGTCATCATTTGGGTGTCCAGATATGGTGACTTTCCCTTTTTTTGTGGAATGTTTGAATTGACGATGGCTTCCCTCCTGGCTAACTAAGTACCAACCATCGTTCATAATTCTTTCAATCATTTTCTTGACTTTTATTACCATAAAAATAAATTGAATTGAACAAAGGTAGCATAAATTGTTACTATTTCCAAATAAAAGGTAACGAATAATGCTACTGTTTTAAGATTTAAATTTGCATAACAAGATTAATTTACTTTGAGGTTTGATAGGCACTTTAAAGACAATTTAATATTTTCTCTGCGGCTTTGTGTTTTTATGCAAAGCCGCAGAGAAAGGAAGCTTATCCTGTTATCAGTGTTTTTGCCTTTGCTAAAGCAGCCTCAATACCTTCCGGTTTCTTCCCTCCTGCAGTGGCAAAGAATGGTTGTCCGCCTCCGCCGCCATCAATTTCTTTCGCAATTTCGCGAATTATATTTCCGGCATTCAGGTTTTTTTCCTTGATAAGGTTGTCCGCTATCATCACAGCAAGGTTGGCCTTGCCATCATTCTCGGATGCCAGTACAACGCAAAGGTTATCCATCTGACTTTTCAGTTGAAATGCGAGATCCTTAAGACTTTGGGCCGAATCAACTACCACTTTTTCAGCTAAAAAGTTTAGGCCATTGATCTTTTGAATGTTTCCAGCCAGTTTTTTAGCAATCTGCTGATTACGTTCTTTTTGTAAATGCTCAAGTTGTTTTTGCAACGAGCTGTTTTCTGTAATTAAGGTCTCTAAACTTTTTACAACATCAACCGGGTTTTTTAATAGTTCATTGGTGCGATGCAGAATCCCGAGTCGTTCGTTAAAATACTCTTCTACCCTTGGCCCCGTAATTGCTTCGATACGCCGTATTCCCGCTGCAATGGCTCCTTCGGAAATGATTTTGAAGAAACCGATATTGCCTGTTGCTTTCACATGCGTTCCGCCACAGAGTTCAATCGAGTCACCAAATTTAATTACACGAACACTTTCGCCATATTTTTCACCAAAAAGCATCATGGCGCCAAGTTTTTTGGCATCTTCTATTGGAGTGTTCCGCTTTTCGTCAAGCGCAATGTTTTCGCGGATTTTAGCATTAACCAGATGTTCAACCGTTTGAATTTCTTCGGGTGTCAACTTCTGAAAATGAGAAAAGTCGAATCTCAAATAATCCGGGGCCACCAACGATCCTTTCTGTTCCACATGTGTTCCCAGCGTATCACGCAGGGCTTTGTGCATCAGGTGAGTTGCAGAGTGGTTGTTTTCAATTTGATGGCGTTTGTCCACATCCACACGAGCCACAAGACCATCGAGTTTTTCCGGTAATTTCTCGGATATATGAATAAATAAGTTGTTTTCTTTAATGGTATTGATGATTTCAATTTTTTCATTGGCTGTTTCCAACCATCCTTTGTCGCCCACCTGACCGCCACTTTCGGCATAAAATGGAGTTACGTTTAAAACCAGGTGATAAAGCGCTTTACCTTTGGAAGTTACCTTGCGATATCGCGTAATTTGAGACTGTATCTCAATTTGATCATACCCTACGAATTCCGATTTATCAATATCTGAAATTTTGATCCAATCCTCAGTATCAACGACAGCTGCCATACGCGACCTGTTCTTTTGGGCTTCCATAGATACGTTGAACTCCTCGTTATTCAGAGATAGTTTGTTCTCGCGCAGGATTAGTTCGGTCAGATCCAAAGGAAAGCCAAACGTATCATAAAGTTCAAAAGCATCATTACCGTTTACAACGGATAAACCTGCTTTTTTTGTTTTTTGCATGATCTGATCTATCAGCTTCATGCCTGTTTCCAGCGTGCGCAAAAATGAGGCTTCTTCCTCTTTTATTACCCGTTGAATGAGGTTTTGCTGACCTCTCAGCTCGGGATAGGCGTCTCCCATCGCTCTTATAAGTGCTGGTAGTAAGGAGTAAATAAAAGGAGTTCGCATATCCAGGAAAGTAAACCCATAGCGAACAGCTCTGCGTAATAAACGTCGTATTACATAGCCTGCTTTGTTGTTTGAAGGGATTTGACCATCTGCAATAGCAAAAGAAATAGCTCTCAGGTGATCAGCCACAACACGCATTGCAATATCAGTTTCATCCTGGTTGCCATAGGTTTTGTTGGTGGCCAATTCAATTTCATTAATAATAGTTTTGAACAGGTCGATATCGTAATTCGAATCGGTTTTCTGAATTACACGGCAGAGACGTTCAAATCCCATCCCTGTATCCACATGTTTGGCCGGTAATGCTTCAAGTTCACCGGATGCTTTGCGATTATATTGGATAAACACATTGTTCCAGATTTCGATAACCAGGGGATGGCTTTCATTAACCAAATCCCTGCCGGGGATCTTTGCACGCTCCTCTTCAGGACGGAGGTCGATGTGAATTTCAGAGCAAGGGCCGCAAGGACCCTGGTCGCCCATTTCCCAGAAATTATCTTTTTTTGAACCTTTAATAATACGGTCAACAGAAACATGCTTTTTCCAAAATTCCATTGCTTCGTGGTCCATTTCAATACCTTCTTCTTTGCTGCCTTCAAAAATGGTAACGTATAGGCTGTTCTTATCTATTTTCAATATGTCGGTTAAAAATTCCCATGCCCAGTCGATGGCCTCTTCTTTAAAATAATCGCCAAATGACCAATTACCCAACATTTCAAACATGGTATGATGATAGGTGTCATGTCCTACTTCTTCCAGATCATTATGTTTTCCTGATACTCTGAGACACTTTTGGCTGTCGGCTATTCGAGTATATTTTGCAGGCTCATTTCCCAGAAATATGTCTTTAAACTGGTTCATGCCAGCGTTTGTAAACATCAATGTTGGGTCATTCTTTACTACCAATGGGGCCGACGGTACAATTTTATGGCCTTTCCCTTCAAAAAATTTTAAGAAAGCATTTCTAATTTCATTTGAATTC